>NZ_JALXVO010000075.1:0-14867 GCF_025151705.1 Paenibacillus sp. p3-SID1389
GGACTGACGCATATCGTCAGTCCTTAATTCCTGTATTCAGCTAAAGCTAGCCAGCAAACGCATCCGCATGCGCCCGCTCATAATTGGCGAACTTGTTAAAGTTCTTCAAGAACACCAACTCAACGGTACCAACCGGGCCGTTCCGCTGTTTGGCAATGATGATCTCGATGATGTTCTTCTTTTCTGTCTCTTGGTTGTAATAATCGTCCCGGTATAAAAACGCCACGATATCCGCGTCCTGCTCGATGGAACCCGATTCCCGAAGGTCAGACATCATCGGACGCTTGTCCTGCCGCTGCTCGACGCCCCGGCTTAACTGGGACAAGGCGATTACCGGCACTTCGAGCTCCCGCCCGATCTGCTTAAGCGTCCGGGAGATTTCCGAGACCTCCTGCTGCCGGTTCTCGCCGGGCTTGCCCCGGCCTTGGATCAGCTGCAGGTAGTCGATCACGATCATGCCTAGGCCGCGTTCCTTCTTGAGGCGGCGGCATTTCGCCCGGATATCGGCCACGGTCACCCCCGGGGTATCGTCGATATAAATCTCCGCTTCCGACAAGGCGGCAATGCCCATCGTTAGCTTTGCCCAATCATCATCGCTCTTGAAATCCCCGGTCCGCATCACGCTGGCGTCGAGGTTCGCTTCGGCGCAGATCATCCGCTGCACCAACTGGGCCGCGGACATCTCCAGACTGAAGATCGCCACGGTTTCTTTGGCGCGTACCGCCACATTTTGTGCAATGTTCAGAGCAAACGCCGTTTTACCTACGGAAGGCCGCGCCGCAACGATAATCAAGTCACTGCGCTGGAAGCCCGCCGTCATCCGATCCAAATCAACGAACCCGGAAGGAATCCCGGTCGTTGTTCCGCGGTTCTGATGCAGCGTCTCCACGCGTTCGAACACTTCCATCAGCACATCGCGAATCGGGATAAACCCGCTGCCGGAACGGCGGTTGGAGATCTCAAGAATGCGCCGCTCGGCATCGCTCAACATGTCCGCTACGTCTTCACCGCCGGCATAACCGTCGCTGACGATTTGCGTAGCCGTGCGAATTAAGCGCCGCAGCATCGATTTCTCTTCGATGATCCGTGCGTAATAATCCACGTTGGCTGCCGTCGGTACGGCATGGGCCAGCTTGGCCAAATAACTGACGCCGCCGATCTCCTCCAGCTCACCGCGGTCCTTCAGCTTGGCAGTTAACGTCACAAGGTCAATCGGCTTGCCTTCCTCGCCGAGTTGAACCATCGCTTCAAAGATTAATTGATGAGGCTTATCGTAAAAATCCTCGGTCCGCACCCGCTCCATCGCGGTAATAAGTGCTTCCGATTGCAGCAGCACTGCCCCAAGTACCGCCTGCTCTGCTTCTAGATTTTGCGGGGGGATCCGGTCAAAAAACAGATCGCCGCTCATCTTATTCCTCCGTCACTTGAACCTTCAACGTCGACTTCACTTCGGGATGCAGCTTCACCGGCACTTGCGTTACGCCCAGCGTACGGATCGGCTCATGCATTTCGATTTTGCGTTTATCCAGCTTCACGCCGGCTTTCTCCAGCGCCTCGGCAACCTGCTTGCTCGTAATTGCACCAAACAAACGGCCGCCTTCTCCGGCTTTCGCTTTCAATTGCACGGTCATCTCCTCCAGCTTCTTGCCGAGTTCGATGGCCTCTTCCTTCTCCTTCTGCTTCCGCTTCTGCTCCGCTGCTGTTTGCTGCTCCAGCGTCTTCACATTCCCTTCGGTGGCCGGACGCACCAGCCCGCGCGGAATCAGGAAGTTTTGCGCATACCCTTCGGAGACGTTTTTGATTTCTCCCTTTTTCCCTTGACCTTTGACATCTTGCAAGAAGATCACTTTCATTCGAACAACCCCTCTTCCTTCTCTATTTCATCCAGGACGGCGAGCAGTTTCTTCTCTGCTTCCGCCTGGGTGCCTTCCAATTGAACCGCCGCATTCGTTAAATGTCCGCCGCCGCCCAGCCGCTCCATGACCACCTGCACGTTCATGCTCCCCAGCGACCGGGCGCTGATGCCAATTAAACCGTCCGGCCGCTCGCTGATGACAAAGGACGCCAGGACGCCGGTCATATTGAGCAGCGTATCCGCAACTTGTGCAATTAACATCTGTGGAATTTTGCGATTGGGCTCCGTCACCGCCAAAGCGATGTGCCCTTTGATCATCCGGGCATGCTTGATGATATCGGCCTTGGCGATGTACTCCTGCAGATCTTCCTTCAGCAATCGCTGTACCATCACCGTGTCCGCCCCGTTTCGGCGGAGGAAGGCTGCGGCTTCAAACGTCCGCGAGCCGGTATGGAGCGCGAAATGCTTCGTATCGACGGTGATGCCCGCAAGCAGCGTCGTTGCTTCAAGCGGACTGAGCTCCACCTTCTCGTGAATGTACTGCAGCAGCTCGGTGACGAGCTCGCAGGCCGAGGAAGCATAAGGCTCCAGATAGACGAGCACCGCATCGGTCACAAATTCCTCGCCGCGGCGGTGGTGGTCCACGATGACGACGCGGCTCGCTTCTTCAACGAGCCGAGGCTCCATCGTCATGGAAGCCTTATGCGTATCAACGAGCACGAGCAGCGTGTGCTCGGTCATCAAATGCATGGCCTGCTCCGGCGAGATAAACCGCCGGAGCAAGGCTTCTTCTTTGTTGATGCGCTCCATCAGGCGCTCAATCGCCGGGTTCGGGCCATCCAGCACGATGTGGGCCTCGACCTTGTACATATCGGCGGCCTTCAGCACGCCGATGGAGGCGCCAATCACGTCGAGGTCCGGTACGCGATGGCCCATGATGATGACGCGGTCGCTCTCCTGCATCAAATCGCGCAAAGCATGCGCGATGACGCGGGCGCGGACGCGCGTCCGCTTCTCTATGGCGCCGGATTTGCCGCCATAGAAAGAGAGCCGCTGACCGGCCTTGACAGCGGCCTGGTCGCCCCCACGGCCGAGCGCCATATCCAAGCTGGACTGGGCGAGTTCGCCCAGCTCACTGAAGCGCTCGGCGCCAAAAGCGAGGCCGATGCTGAGCGTAATCGGCACCTTCAGGTCCGCGGTCATTTCGCGGACCTCGTCCAGAATGACGAACCGGCTCTGCTCGAGTTCGTCCAGCGATTTCTGATTCAGAATCATCAGATATCGCTCGGAGGACAGTCGCCGCAGGTACACGCGGTACTGTTTGGCCCATTCCGTAATCGCCGTCGCCACGCGGGCGATCAAGGCGGTCCGCTGCTGGTCGTCCATGCCCTGGGTGGCTTCATCCAGATTGTCCAGCAGCACGATGCCCAGCGCGGCCCGTTCGTCTTCATACCGTCTGCGCAGCACCGCCAGCTCCGTCATGTCATGGAGATAAATAATCCGCTCGTTCGCATCGATGGTAAGCTCATAGTAACGATCCCCAACCATCACTTCGACCGTCGTCCGAGCCCCCGCCCCATCCTTCTTATCGCGGCTTGGTAAGGGGAGCTGCGGCAGCAGCTCGGACAGCGGCTGGCCCACGACGGAATCTTTGCCGTACATGCCAGCCACGAAATGATTATGCCATTCGACCGTCCGTTCTTCGCTGTACAGGATCAAACCAAACGGAAGCTTACTGATCGCCTCACCTTCCACCCGCTTGATCCGGTAGTTTAAATCGGTCACGTATCGAATCAGCTCTTGGCGGAACTGCCGCTCCGCCCGCAGCATGCTGTAGGTCAGCACACCCACGAGGCATAAGCTCACCAGCCCCAAGATCCAGTTGAAGTAGGAGACGAAGATGACGAGCAGCAACTGAAGCATGAACATCCATACGGTCTGGTAACCGTACCAACGTTTTTGCAAAACATTTGGCATGCCTTCTCACCCTATCGTCTTGGTCTCGTAATCATATCCCGCAGCGGGAATGCAATGTCCAAAATCCCCACGATTCGAAGCGGCGGAATAAACAACAGCGCTACAATGAGCAGAATCGGAATCACCGGATTCCACTTGCGATGATAGGCGGCAAAGAAGAAGAAGCTTGCCGTTTGCACCATAAAGAGAAATTGCAGCAGCGGCATCAGATTCAGCACAATCGTGCCCAGGAATCCTTGGCTTACCGCGTCTCCGCCAAACCACTGCAGCAACACGCCGATCAAATAGTACCAAATCAGCGAACGCGGCAGCCGCCAATCGCGGATCGGCGGCAGCTTCGGCACCGCATGACCCAAGCTGGACAACGTAGGCCGGGAGATCGCATGGGCTACCGCAGCCATAAGCAACGAGCAGACGATCATCGTAAAGGGAATCATCCGCACCGTCAGGCTGGAGAATTGCTGGCTCATCTCCGGCGACCAGACAATGGTGCCGGTCAGCGAGCTATCGGCGACATTCGTGAACGGAGCCATGGCCGCATTCACCAGGTCCTCAATCGCGTTAGCCAGATTAAAGTCGAAGAAGACTGTGCTGATCAGCAGAACCAGCAAAAATTCCAGCAAAATGGTGCCGGCTCCCGCCATGACCGTGCGGAACGCCGGGCTTCTTTTCTTATATAAATAGCCCATCACGATCGAAGGAATGATAAAATAGACGGCCTGCAGCAAGATCAGCGGGCCGAAGATCAACGCAACCGCCAGCCAGACCGCCGCCACGTGCACAAGAAACACTCTTGTTGACAAGGTCGTATACAGCAAAATGCCCGGCACGATCAGAAAAAACATCGTGATCACGGTCAGCGGAGTTGCAAGTGACAACAGAAGCAGCAAATATGCGGCGCTCCAGGCCACCGATGTCCAGCGTAACTTCAAATGGGTTCACCTCTTAGACATATGTTCTTCCAGGGTAGAAATATCTTGATACCAATCCTCGAGCTGGTGACCCTCCTGCTTATGTTTTCTCAGTTTCTCCAAGATGCTGTCATCCATATCCCGATAGGAAACACCTAGTCTCCGCCCCAAAATATAACTGCTGACGATCAGGCTGGCAAGACTGTCCGTTACCCGTGTCGTGCTGCCTTCCCATAATGCTTTAAACAAACGGGATACGTGATCGACTACTTCCGTTTTGAGCCATTCAATCACTTTGGCACGTTTGGCTACATCCATTTCCCTTTGCATCGCGGACAGCTTCGACCCTCCCCGAAAAAAGCTTTATTCTTCATTATAGCATATAGCAAACGCCACAAAAGACGCAAACCTTTAGGATTTATTGGGTTTGTGCCGTATTGCGGGTCACGAACTTCTCGCAATATTCGATGATCTGACTGCGCCGCACGATCCCAATAAACCGGCACCGGTCATCGACGACCGGTACGAAGTTCTGCACCTTCGCAAGATTAATCAAATCCTCCATATCGGCATCAATCCGCACCGGCTTGATGTCCATCTTCAGCGGCACGTCCTTCAGGAGAAACTTTGAAGCGGTCTCAAAATTAATCTTGCCGTTCGAATTTTTCATGTGCCATAACAAATCGCCTTCCGTTACCGTACCGACGTACACCCCATCGTGATCGATGATTGGCACGGCCGTATAACGGTGATACTCCATGCGCTCCAGCGTCTGCCGTAACGTGGAATCCAGCGTCATGGTGACCACGTCATTTTTCGGAAGTAGAAAAAACGCTATATTCATGAGAACGAAATCCTCCTCATCCTTTCATTCAGACTCCCCTAATGGATACGTTTCGAAACCGAAGTTGTTCCAGAGCCGGCGGCATGAAAGCGGCAGCCGGAACACCGGACTGCCGAGGTCTGAAATCAGGGTATATTAACACTATAATCTAAGGTATGATGCCCCACGATCACTCATTCTTGCTCGTGTTTGCCGCCGTTCCTTGATCGCCGTTTTGCTCCGTATCCGCCTTCTCCGCATCACGGGATTCCGGCAGAATCAAATCGGATGCCTCCGTATCCGGGTTTAGCCAGTTGTCGATCATCTCTTTGGCGAAATCGACATCCTCTTCATTCGCTTTATCATAATAAACCCCATTGATCCGCATGCCTTCGCCCATAATCGTAAAGCCGCTAATTTGCGGAGAAGCATCTCCCAACAGGACCTTCTTGGACAATTCGATAATTTGGCTAGGCGGCAGGTCGGTCTTAAAATTATCACCCATCAGGTTGATTAATTCAGGGATTTTTGTCACTTGGTTCAGCTTTAACATCCGATTAACCATGGCATTCAGAAACACCTGATGCCGTTTCGTTCGGTTAAAATCACTGTCTTCGCGGTAACGTACGAAGTTGAGCGCCTCCGTACCGTCGTACAACGGTTTATTCGCCTTAATCGTAAACTTCTCATGATCCGCTTGTTTATTCACGATATCCTTGGTAATCGGCAGCTCTACGCCGCCCAGCGCGTCCACAATGTCACGCACCCCTTGGAAGTTAACAGCCGCATAGTAATCAACCGGATAGCCGATGAAATTCTCCACCGTATCCTTAGCCATCTTCTCCCCGCCAAAAGCATACGCATGATTAATCTTGTCTTCATCACCCTTGCCAACGATCTCGGTGTAGGTATCGCGCGGAATAGAAATCAACAACACCTTGGCATCCTCCGGGCGCACCACCGCATAGATCATCGTATCGGAACGGGCAGGCTCGTTATTCCGTTGATCCACGCCCAGCAGCAGGGTGCTGAACGGCTTCATCTTCTCTTCCGCCGGCTCCACCGGACGGGTCTCTTCCCCTTCCAGCGGGGAATACGAGCGTTCCAACGTCTCCTCGACTTTGCCTGACAAGAACAAGTCAAAGGCCATCACAGCAAGCGGTTTGCGGAACAAATATCCCCCTGCTCCCGCCACCAACAGGATTATGAGCACAATCCATGCGATTTTCTTGCGTTTATTCTTTGATTTCATCTTCTGCCTACTTCGACGTTCGATCATGATTTTACGCCTCCATCGCCAATCTAGTTGATTTCCTTCTCTATCTGCAATTGCACTACGTTTCTGCTCATTCGCGCTTCTCTTGTCTAGCATTCTTCAAAACAACTCTACCGCTTTGTACTATAACACATCGGGGAAATCGGGTACAACAATGCGGCATATGCAGATGCTGGTCAACCAACCAATGAAGCTTGGGATGAAAAAAGAAGTGAGGCCCGCTCCTTCCGGAGATCGGGCCTCTGCCGTAATCAACCAGCATATTTTGCTTACGAGAAGGCGTCTGTTTAGGCCAATACGGTCCCCGGTTGCAGCGGGAAATGACAAGCCACCTGACGTCCGGGAGCCGCCTCAATCAATGGCGGTTCCACCTTGGAGCATTGCTCCTGGGCAAACGGACAGCGGGTGTGGAAGCGGCAGCCGGAAGGCGGGTTCGCCGGAGAAGGAACATCCCCCTGCAGCACAATCCGTTCCCGCTTCTGCCCAGGCACCGGCTTTGGAATGGCCGACAGTAAGGCAGCCGTATACGGATGCAGCGGCGAAGCGAATAACGTCTCCGTCTCTCCGACCTCTACCAGCTTACCCAAATACATGACTCCGACCCGATCGGAGATGTGCCGAACGACGTTCAGGCCGTGGGCGATAAAGAGGAACGTCAATCCTAGCTCACGCTGCAGCTTCATCAACAGGTTAATTACCTGTGATTGCACGGACACGTCCAACGCCGATACCGCCTCATCCGCTACGATAAACTTCGGGTTCAGCGCTATTGCCCGGGCAATACCGATCCGTTGCCGCTGACCGCCGGAAAATTCATGCGGATAGCGATTGCGCCGGCTGGCGTCCAACCCTACCAGCTCCATCAGTTCAACAACTCTAGCATCCACTTGCTTGGCAGTGAGGTTGCGGTGGACACGTAAAGGCTCGCCGATGATATCCTTCACTAGAAAACGAGGGTTTAAGGAACCAAACGGATCCTGGAAAATAATCTGCATCTCTTCCCGAAGCTTCCTCAGCTCTTGCCCCCGTAAAGAATGAATGTCCCGCCCCTGGTAGATGACTTCTCCTTCCGTGGCTCCTTGCAAGCGAAGAATGACACGTCCCAGCGTTGACTTACCGCAGCCGGATTCTCCGACGAGCCCGAAGGTCTCCCCTTTTCGAATCGCTAAGGATACGTCATCTACCGCTTTCACTTGACCAACGACCCGGCTGAGCAAGCCTTTATGAATCGGGAAATACTTCTTAATCCCGCGGATATCTACCAGAATCTCATCGGACTTCAAACCGCTCGGTCGCTTTACTTCTACATTCGCCGTTTCTGTCGTCATGCGGGTTTCACCTCATCTCTGCTGCTGTGGTCATCGCTTTTGCTTACCGGCTTATCCTCATAGAGCCAACAGGAAGCGCGGTGGTCTGCTCCGATCATAAACTCCGGTGGTTCCTTCTGCCGGCAAACCTCCTTCGCATGCGGGCAGCGGGGGTGAAACCGGCAGCCGGAAGGCAGTTGACCGATCGGCGGTATCGTCCCTTGGATCGTGTACAGCTCGCCTCCCCGTTCCCCTTCAAATCCCGGGATCGATTGAAGCAGCCCCGAAGTGTACGGGTGGCTAGGCTGATTAAAGATATCCTCCACCGGCCCCTCCTCGACGATCGCCCCCGCATACATGACAGCGACCCGATCTGCCATTTCTGCAGCTACGCCCATGTCATGGGTAATTAGCAGAATGGACATGCCAAGTTCGGCCTGCAGCTTCCGCAACAAATCAAGGATTTGCGCCTGTACCGTCACATCCAGCGCAGTGGTTGGTTCGTCGGCAATCAGCAGCTCCGGATTGCAGGCTAAGGCGATGGCAATGACGACCCGTTGGCACATCCCGCCCGACAATTCGTGCGGGTATTGCTTAGCGCGAATTTCCGGGGCAGGAATCCCCACGAGCTTCAGCAGGTTAACGGCCATGCTCCAAGCCTCATCGGCGTTCTTGTTCTGATGCAGCCGCAAGCTTTCGGCAATCTGGTCCCCTACCGTAAATACCGGGTTTAACGCTGACATAGGGTCCTGAAAGATCATCGCAATTTGGTTGCCGCGAATCTGCCGCATCTCTTCCTGTTTCTTAGCGGCTAAGTCCTGACCGCGAAACTTAATGCTGCCCTCCATGATCGTTCCGCCGGCGTAATCGATCAGCCGCATGATGGCGAGCGAGGTGACGCTCTTTCCGCTTCCCGATTCACCAACCAAGCAAACCGTCTGTCCCTTGTCTATGGATAACGAGATCCGGTCCGTCGCTTTGACGACCCCATTTTCCGTTAAGAAGCCCGCCGTCAGTTTCCGGATTTCGAGAAGTTTCTCCGCCATTTTGCCAGCCTCCTCCGGGATTTATTCAGATTCTGTCTTGGATCCAGCGCATCGCGGATGCCGTCCCCGATGAAATTCACCGCAAGAACGACGATCAAGATGCATAAGCCGGGATAAACTGCCTGCATTTTATCAACGAGCATAAATTCTTGCGCATTGCTTAACATCAATCCCCAGCTTGTCGCCGGCGGCTGGATGCCTAAGCCAAGGTAAGACAGCGCCGATTCGCTCAAAATCGCCGAACCGACCATCAAGGTAGCGTTCACGATAATCGGAAACGTAGAGTTTCGCAATAAATGACGGAAAATAATGCCTGTATTGGATACCCCGATGGCACGCGCGGCTTCAACATACTGCATTTCCCGTAATTGAAGGAAGTTCCCGCGCACCAACCGTGCGATACTCATCCAGCTGGTGAAGGCCAATATCATAATCATATATTTCATGTCTGATCCGAAAATCGCGAGTACCAAGATGTTCAGGAACAACGTAGGTACCGAGTTCATCACGTCGACGATCCGCATGAAGACCGTATCGACCCATCCGCCGAAATAGCCGGATAGCGCGCCGATAATCGACCCGATCACAACCGAAGCCAAAGCGACGGAAAAACCAATTAATAAGGAAATTCTTGCACTGTACAGCAGCCTTGTGAAAACGTCACGACCTAATTCATCCGTGCCCAACAGATGCCCATCGGTCCCTGCCGGCAGATTCGGGTACATCAAATCGATCTTTGCCGGATCATACTTGGTAAGCCAAGGCGCAAAAATCGCAGCCAAAATAAAGATCAGTAACAACACTAATCCCGTCATTGCGTAGGGATTATGCGAAAACTTTCTCCATAATAACCCCCAAGGACCAAGCGGCTTCTTGGCAGAAAGTGCATCTACCGCGTTTCGGGGGTCCAGCGCATGATTTGGCTCAGGAGTTGGCACGTTGGGAGACGCTCCTGGCGATATCGTCACCTTTAGATCACTCATGCTGCTTTCGTCCCCTTTCCACCCAATTTAACCCGCGGGTCTACGATCGCATACAGAATATCCGCGAGTAAGCTTCCGAGGATAACCATAACCGAAGTAACGATCGTAATCGCCATTAGAACGGAGTATTCCCGCGCCGTAGCCATCTCGACATAGAGGCGCCCCATCCCCGGCCAGTTAAATACGTTCTCCGTAAGAGCAGCGCCGCCGACGAGCAGCGGTAAATCCAGTCCTAAAATGGTGATGATCGGAATAAGCGCATTACGTAAAGCGTGTCGGAACACGACCTTTCTTTCCTTAACACCCTTCGCCCGAGCCGTGCGGATGTAATCCATTTCGAGGACCTCCAACATACTTGCGCGGGCATATTTAATATAAGAAGCAAGGAAACCTAACGACAATACGGTGACCGGAAGCACCAGATGCATGAATAGGTCGACAAGACTGTCTTCTTTCCCCCTAGAGTGCATGTCCGATAGAGGCAGCCAATCGAGGCCCAACGAGAACCATTGTTGCAAAAGAATACCGAACCAGAAGGTTGGCATAGCAAAACCTAAATAAGAAATAAAGGATGCCGTCTGATCAGATAATCCATATTCTTTCGTACTGTTATAAATGCCCCAAGGGAGCGCGATAATCAAGGTTAACAACCAAGCAGAGCCCATTAAAATGAACGTATTTCCGATGCGGGGCCACAGCAAATCCCCAACTGGCAAATGGTTTTTGAATGTGTACCCTAAGTCACCCTGCAGCAAGTCCCCAACCCACCGGAGATATTGAACCGGCAAGGGTTTATCCAGACCGAGATTCTGTCTTTGCTGCTCGAATGCCTCCGGAGATAACCCCGGTGCAAGCATCATTTGGGTCGGTCCCCCCGGAGCGGCATGGATCAGCAAAAACGTCACGACGGTAATCAAGAAAATTACCAAGACCGATTGCAGCAAGCGACGGATCAGATATTCTGTCATCTTTTATCCTCCTAAACATAGTTAGGTATAGAACCACAGGATAAAAAGAGAGCTTGAAAGGGAGAAGGAGAAAGAGAATACTCCCTTTCCCCCTCCTGCGGTTCTATTTCCTGTATCCGCTCTTCTTATTCCGTTACCCACCAGTTGATCAGATGGAAGTAGTATCCGTAGCCCAACGATGGTTCTGGACGGTCTTCTTCTTTCCAATGAACTCTTGGACCCGTACCGATGGCGTTCCCATATTGATAAAGGAAGACATATGGCAAGTCTGTAGAGATTTCCTTCGCCAGTTCCTTATAGATCGCTTGACGTTCCGTTTGATCAACTGTGGAGTATCCGTCTACCCACAATTGGTCGAGCTTTTCGTTCTTATACCAGCCGGTGTTTTGACCTGCCGGCGGGAAGTATTTCGAGGAATAAATGCTTTCTGCATCCGGATCCGGGTTGTTCAGAGACCATGCCAACAAAATGGCTTGATACTTACCTGGGTTGACGTTCTGATCGATCCATGCAGCAAAGTCGATGCCTTTAGGCGTAACTTCGATACCAACATCTGCTAAGTTTTGCTGGATAATCGCAGCCACTTGTTCACGGCGGCTGTTACCGGCGTTATATTGCAGTTCGAAGGAGAAGCGGTGACCGTCTTTCTCAAGGATCCCGTCTTTGCCAGGAACCCAACCGTCTTCTGCCAGCAATTGTTTTGCTTTCTCCGTATCATAGTTATAGTTGACAGCAGCATCCTTCGGATCCGCCCAAGTGTCCGGCAGGAACGGAGCGTTCATCAGCGCACCGACACCTTTCAAGACATTATCAACCATCCCTTGACGGTTAATTGCGTATGCAATCGCCTGTCTTGTCTTTTGACTTTGGAACAAACCGTAGTTGTCCGGGAAGTTCTTCGGATCGAAGTTAAACCCGACGTATTCGTAAGTCGGACCTGGTTTTTGAATAACATTAATATCCTTGTTCGCTTTTACGGCCTCAACTTGTGTGACCGGAATCGCGCTGACATGGTCTGCGTCGCCTTTCAACAAGGCTTGGACTTGGGTATTTTGGTCAGCGTAGATTTTATAGATGACTTGATGGATATGCGGCTTCTGTGCACCCCAGTAGTTTGGATCCAGATCCAATGTGTGGCTTTCGCCTTGTTTCCATTCCGTCCACTTCCAAGGTCCGTTCGTTACGGTTTTGGATGGATCCGTACCATACGGGTGTTGTTGAAGCTCCTTCACAGGAACATCCTTCAGGATATGATAAGGAACCAAGTCAGTTACCAGCGTGTATAAGAACGGAGCGTAGATTTGTTTCAACTTAATGTTAACCGTCAAATCATCCACTTTCGTGACGCTCTCTACCTTATCGAAGGAACTGATTGCTGGGGAGCCCGTTTCTGGGTTGCGAATCGTATCAAACGTAAATACGATGTCGTCGGCCGTTACCGGCTGCCCGTCATTCCATTTTGCGGTATCCTTCAGTTTCACGGTATACGTTAAACCGTCCTCAGAAATTTGCGGTGGCTCGGCGGCCAAAGACCAAGGCTCAACAACCACATTCCCTTCACGGTCAATATCGTACAGCTTGGCGAAAAGGAACTGCTCCACATCTCCGGAAGAAGTATCACCAATAAAAATAGGATTTAAAGTAACAATATCCGAAAATGTTGAAAGCACAATCGTACCACCATCCACCGGCTCATCTGCCGTTGGTTCTGTTTCCGGTTCCGTTGTATTCTCTGGAGTTGTGTTGTTCTCTGTCGGAGTCGGCGTGTTGGAAGCTGTGTTATTGGTACTGCAGCCTGCAAACAAAATACCTACGAGGGATAAAATAAGTAAGATGGACCATAATCTTCTCTTCTTTGCCACCATGTGAGTTGACTCCTCCTTGTTAATTGTTGAGAACGTGCAGTTCGTCTTGCTTTCCTCTTGCCAGGATGTTCCTTCCGACCTCCCCCTTCATCACTCTCTAGTTGCTTCTCACAGTGCTTAATCCTGGATAAAACAACTTACTTACGCTCCCTATGGTTCTATCTCCCCATGACTACATACCCTAAAAACAGAGACACAACGTCAGCCGTTTGTAACAAAGTGTGACATAGGTTTGATATAAACCATCGGTTAATAAGTGTCTTAAGCCGGTCCCTATCAGGGGATATGCACCAGTTCAATTATTGATCATAATACATGTGAAAATATCTTACGTCAATAATTTTTTAATTGCTTATCGGCCCTTTTTCACCCTTCAATTACTAATATTTTATAGAATTTATTAATATGAAGCGTTTGCAAAAAGTTAAATGTTAATTTTTCTTACTCATACTTTACTGTTAGTGTTAACAATTTTCGAGTTTATTCTCTCTTTCTCGCCATATATCGACTTTATTCTTTATCGGTTTACTTGGAATTTGTCGTAAGCGCACTAATCTCCATGACTTAAGTCCTTTTCGTATAGAAACAAAAAAACAACCGAACCTAATGGGTTCGGTTGTCGCTCTAACAGATTACGCTTATTCCGTTGTGTATGGAAGCAATGCGATTTGACGGGAGCGTTTGATTGCAATCGTCAAAAGACGTTGGTATTTCGCGCTGGTGCCAGTTACACGGCGAGGCAAAATTTTGCCGCGTTCGCTGATGAATTTCTTCAACAGCTCCGTATCTTTATAGTCAATGTGAGTAATTTTATTCACAGTGAAGTAGCACACTTTACGACGTTTGTTGCGGCCGCCGCGGCGAGCCGGTCTTTTGTCGTCTCCGCCTTCTCTTTGCTTGAAGCTCATTCTTTTCAGTCCTTTCCGTTGTTAAAATGGCAAATCGTCATCCGATATATCGATCGGTTTCCCGTCGTCGGAGAAAGGATCGTTCTGATTGCTGCGCGAGAATCCGCCGCCACGGCTGCTGCCGCCTCCGAACGGTGACTCTTCCCGCGTACCGCCGCCACCTGCACCGCCCTCGCGGTTCGATTCCAAGAAACGGACATTATCGGCAATAACTTCGGTTACGTATACACGCTTGCCTTCGTTATTTTCGTAGTTCCGTACTTGAATACGTCCTTCAACAGCCGTTAACCGCCCTTTACGCAAATAGTTCGCGCAAGTTTCGGCAAGCTGTCTCCAGGTGACAACCGGGATGAAATCCGCCTCACGTTCGCCCCCTTGCGAGGTGAACGGTCTGTCCACAGCAAGCGTAAACTGAGTTACCGCTACGCCAGCTGGCGTATATCGCAGCTCCGGATCCCGGGTAAGACGTCCGATGAGAATGACACGGTTCAACAATCAAATCCCCTCCTTCGGGCAATGGTTACTCAAAATTGAATTAGGCTACGTCTTTCGTAATGAGATAACGGATAACCTCGTCGGAAATCTTCAAGATGCGTTCCAGCTCAGCAACAACTTCTGGAGCAGCGGTGAAATTCACGAGAACGTAAATTCCATCACGAACCTTGTTAATCTCATACGCAAGCCGGCGTTTGCCCAAAACTTCATGTTTGGTAATTTCACCACCGTTTTGGATGATGCCTTGGAATTTTTCGACTGTAGCTTGAACAGCTTCTTGTTCAACGTCAGGACGAATAATGTACATCACTTCGTATTTGCGCATTCTGATTCACCTCCTCTTGGACTATGGCCCCCAATACGTATTCCGTTCAGGAGCAAGGAGCGAGAGTAAACTCGCACCATTGTAGTATATCAAATTGGACGTGGGTGTGCAAGCAGCCAATCTTTTCT
>NZ_JALXVO010000076.1:0-14461 GCF_025151705.1 Paenibacillus sp. p3-SID1389
CTAGGAGATCTTATTTCGGTCAATTGCAGCTCAAGGGTCGTCATCAGAGCCAGATAAGGTCTCTGGGGTCCGTTACAGTGGGAAATGGTCGGGAAATAAGCAAATAAGGTCATTACAGTCCGTTACATCATCCTTTTAGAATGGACAAGGAGAATTACGCGAGGAGGGAATAATCATGCCGGAGAAGGAAACAAGTTCGGTCGCCAATCTGATCATTATCACGGGCATGTCGGGGGCAGGGAAGTCGCTGGCCGTGCGCAGTTTGGAGGATCTCGGATTTTTTTGCGTAGATAATTTGCCTCCGGTGCTGATTCCCAAATTCGCAGAATTGATTGAGCAATCCAAAGGGAAAATCGCCAAGGTTGCGCTGGTCATCGACCTGCGCGGCCGGGAGTTCTTCACGGCGCTTTCGGAGTCGCTTAGCTTTATTAAGGAGCATTTCACCATCAAGTGTGAAATCCTGTTCCTCGATGCCACCGATTCGGTCCTTGTGCAGCGGTATAAGGAAAGCCGCCGCCGCCATCCGATGGCCCCGGACGGGATGCCGCTGGACGGCATCCGGCTGGAACGCAAAATGCTGGATGATTTGCGGATGTCGGCAACTCAAGTCATCGATACCAGCAATATGAAGCCGGCACAGCTCAAGGAGAAGATCATTTCCCGATTCTCGCATTTGGAGAGCAGCAACTTATCGGTGAACATTACATCGTTTGGATTCAAATACGGGATTCCGATCGATGCCGACCTGGTGTTCGACGTGCGCTTCCTGCCGAATCCGCATTACATCGAGCAGCTGCGGCCGCTCACGGGACAAAACAGCGAGGTATATGAATATGTTATGAAGTGGCCGGAGACGCAGACATTCCTGGCCAAATTGCTGGATATGCTGCATTTCTTGCTGCCGCAATACCATAAAGAGGGGAAGAGCCAGGTCATCATCGGCATCGGCTGCACCGGCGGCAAACACCGTTCGGTCGCGATTGCCGAATACCTGGGTAAGATGCTTGGCGTCAGCGAAACGGAAACGGTCCGCGTAAGTCATCGCGACGAAGGCCGGGACCGCTAACCAAGCCCCCTGCAAGTATAGAGGACATTCAAAAGGATAACCTGTTCCCTTTTTGAACCCTCATTAAGAGGTGAACCAAGTGATACATCGGGCTAAGGATATAAGAGTTCCGCGGATCGTCGTGATGGGCGGCGGTACCGGCTTGTCTGTCATGCTCCGCGGGTTGAAAGAGAGACCGCTCGATATCACGGCTATCGTAACTGTAGCCGACGATGGGGGCAGCTCCGGGATCTTGCGCAATGAATTACAAATGCCGCCACCCGGGGATATACGCAACGTACTTACCGCGCTGGCCGACGTCGAACCGCTGCTGTCGGATATGCTGAACTACCGGTTTGCATCGGGTTCGGGATTGGCTGGGCATAGCTTGGGCAATCTGATCTTGGCGGCGATTACCGATATTTCCGGCGATTTCGTGACCGCGGTGCGCGAGCTGAGCCGCGTCTTTGCCGTACGCGGGCGCGTGTTGCCGGCTGCGGGTCAGGCCGTCGTGCTGCATGCGGAGATGGAAGACGGTACGATCGTGACCGGGGAATCGAAGATTCCGGAGGTTCGAGGTAAGATCAAGCGCATTTTCCTTGAACCGGAGGAGGTGGAGCCTTTGCCGGAAGCCGTAGAGGCGATTCGCGAGGCGGACGCCATTCTGATCGGACCGGGCAGCTTGTACACCAGCATTATTCCGAATTTGCTTGTACCGAAGCTGGCAGAGGCTGTATTGGAAAATACCTCCGCGATCAAAATATTCATATGCAATGTCATGACCCAGCCGGGCGAGACGGACAATTATACGGTCAGTGACCACTTACAGGCCGTGTATAATCACGTCGGCAAGCATCTGTTTGACTACGTCATCGTGAACGACGGCGAAATTCCGCCGCAGGTTCAGGATTTTTACGCCGAGAAAGGCGCCAAGCCGGTCCAAGTGGACTGGGATAACGTGACGGGTCAAGGCTATAAGGTCATTGCCGATACGCTGGTGTTGTTCCGCAGGTATTTGCGGCATGACGCCGATAAATTAAGCCATCATATTTACCAGCTGGTTGAAAACTGGATTTTACGAAAGAGGTGAGTCTCTTGTCCTTTGCGGCGCAAACCAAAAAAGAGCTGACGATGGTCGAAGCCTCGGACTGCTGCGAGCAGGCCGAACTATCCGCTTTGATCCGGATGAACGGATCGGTACAGGTTTCGAACAAAAAGATCGTTTTGGATATCTCCACCGAAAACGCCGCGATCGCAAGGCGGATCTACTCCCTGTTGAAGAAGCATTTTCACATTCACACGGAGCTGCTGGTCCGCAAAAAGATGCGCCTCAAGAAAAACAACGTCTACATCGTTCGCATTCCGGCCCGGGTTGAGGAGATTCTGAAGGAGCTGAAAATCGTCTCCGAGGGATTTATTTTTAATCCCGGGATTAATCCGGAGCTCACTCGGAAAAACTGTTGTAAGCGGGCTTATCTGCGCGGGGCGTTTATGGCCGGCGGGTCGGTCAACAATCCGGAGGGTTCGTCTTACCATTTGGAGATCGCCTCGATGTACGAAGAGCATTGCAAGGCGCTGGTCGATCTGGCGAACGAGTTTCATCTGAACGCACGTTGCATCGAGCGGAAGAAAGGTTTTATTTTGTACATCAAAGAAGGCGAAAAAATCATCGAGCTCCTCAGCATCATCGGCGCGCATCAGGCGTTGTTCAAATTCGAGGACGTGCGGATTATGCGCGACATGCGTAATTCCGTGAATCGCATCGTGAACTGCGAGACGGCGAACTTGAACAAAACGATTGGTGCCGCTGTCCGGCAGATCGACAACATCAAGCTGCTCCAGAAGGAAGTCGGTCTGGAGAACTTGCCGGAGAAGCTGCGGGAGGTCGCTGAGGTTCGCTTGGCTCACCCGGATATGAATCTGAAGGAAGTGGGCGAACTGCTGAAAGGAACGGTCAGCAAATCGGGGGTAAATCACCGGTTGCGCAAGATCGATGAGCTTGCCGAAAAAATTCGCGGGGGCTAAACTGGTTTTGCTGCTAGTGTGTTTTGTACTCCGTATGCTATAATGATAGAAATTATAATGTCAACGAATGTGACGAAATGGATTGAATTCGTATAGGGGGTAAGTTTTCATGGTCAAACACCCGGTTACCGTTCGTTTGAAAACGGGGCTGCATGCTCGGCCGGCTGCGCTTTTCGTTCAGGAAGCGAATAAATATTCTTCAGAGATTTTCGTTGAAAAAGACGATAAAAAAGTGAATGCCAAGAGCATCATGGGGATTATGAGCCTTGCAATCAGTACCGGTACCGAGATTTACATTAGTGCGGAAGGTGCGGACGCTGAGCAGGCTGCAAACGCTTTAATCAATTTAGTCAGCAAAGAGGAGCTGGAGAACCAGTAAACGCTGGTTTCGCCTTACGAAACAAGGGGATGTTTCCGTGAAAGGATCACGGGATCATCCTTTTTTGCTTTTTACTGCAACATTTGTCCACGGTTTACGTTTAGAAGGTAAAATTACCAATACTTATCCCAAAAAATGAACGGAGGTCATGAACATGAAAACATGGTTGAAGCCTGCAGCTTCCTTGCTGGTTGCGGGAACATTGATTACCGGAGGTATGTTTGTAAGCGGTGCCCTTAACGCGCCGGTGCCGGTTTATGCGGATGGCGAGATGCAGAAGAATGTGGTGACGGTGGTGGGCAGCGGCGAATTGTCCGTGAAGCCGGACGTGGCGTACCTGTCGATTGGGGTGGTGACGGAAGCTAAGACGGCGAAGGAAGCCCAAAGCGCCAATGCAACTAAAGTGGCCGCGCTCATCAAGCTGTTGAAGGAGACGTGGGGGATTGCCGACAAGGATATCCAAACCGGCCAATTCTACGTACAGCCAAACTATACGTATAGCGACAAAGAAGGCCAGCAGATCAAGGGGTACAGCGCCCAGCATTCGCTGGAGGTCACTTACCGCGACTTGTCGAAGATAGGGCAGCTGCTGGATGCGGCATCCGCTGCGGGAGCCAACCGGATCGATAATATCCGCTTCAGCACCGAAAATCCGGATCAGTACCAAGACCAAGTGATCCAAAAAGCGATGAATGACGCGAACAAGAAAGCAGCATCGATCGCGAAAGCCGCGAACCGCCAGCTGGGCATTGTGCTTAGCATCAGCCAAGGCAGCACCAGCACACCGATCTTCACACAGAACCTGAAGATGAGGGAAATGGCTGCAGCGGATTCTGCCGTGAGCACACCGGTGGAACCGGGCGAAATCGACCTGCAAACGACGTTAACTGTGATGTATGAGTTGAAATAACCCGTTCATTTGAGACCACCTCTGATTTTTTGAGGTGGTTTTGTTTCTGACTGCCATAGAACCCAACAAAAACTATTGTAACCCGCGCCAAAACAAGGTATAGTGAATATGCGAAAAAATGAATCGAAGTACCCGATAAAGCCATACCAATGGATATGGCTTTTTTTTCTTAGGAAGACAAGCCTACATTGAAGGAGTTGATGCAAAGATGATAGAACTGGCCGCGGTGGAGAAGCACTTTGCGGGACAGGTCGCCTTGCATCCGCTATCGCTCACGATTAAGGAAGGGGAATTCCTCACCTTGCTGGGCCCAAGCGGCTGCGGCAAGACGACGATTTTGCGCATGATCGCCGGGTTCGAGCAACCGACCTCCGGGAAAATCCTGCTGGACGGAAAGGACCTGACGAATTTGCCGCCGAATCGCCGGGATTTGAACCTTGTCTTTCAACATTATGCATTATTTCCTCATATGACGGTGGAAGAGAATGTCGCCTTTGGACTGAAGATGAAAAAGATGCCGATCAAGCAGCAGCAGGAACGTGTGCGGGAGGCGGTTGAGATGACGCAGCTGACCGCGCTCACGAAGCGGTATCCGCACCAGCTGTCCGGCGGGCAGCAGCAACGGGTGGCCATCGCGCGGGCGATCGCCAACAAGCCGCGGGTGCTACTGCTCGATGAGCCGCTGGGCGCGCTGGACCTGCAGCTGCGCAAAAGCCTGCAGGCCGAGCTCAAGCAGCTGCAGCGCAGTCTGGGCATCACGTTCGTCTACGTGACGCATGACCAGGAAGAAGCGATGATGATGTCTGACCGCATCGTCGTGATGAACAGCGGCCGAGTGGAGCAGATCGGCACACCGCGGGAAATTTACGCACAGCCGGCTACGTTGTTTTCGGCCACCTTCGTTGGCGAGAACAATATTTTCTCCCGGGACGGGCAGCTGTTCGCCGTGCGTCCGGAGAAGCTCAAGGCCGTGCGGAGCGGCGAAGGCGTCGAAACGAAGCGCAGCGGCGAGCTGATGGACGTGCTGTACCTCGGCGGCGTGCATAAGCTGATCGTGCAGCTGGATAACGAACCGATGACCGTATCCATCGTGCTGGATGTCAACGATGAGCGTACGTGGCAAATCGGGGAGACGGTTGGGGTGGATTGGAAGCCGGAGGATGAGGTGGTCATCGGATCATGAAAAAATCTGGCTTAAGCATGCTGCCGGTGTTCCTGTGGTTATGCCTGTTCCTGGTTGTGCCGATGCTGATCGTCATAGGCATCTCTTTTATGGGTCGTGACGAGCTTGGCAATGTGGTGCTGGACTTTAATTTGGATGCCTATGCGTTATTTTTTGACCCGTTATATTTGGGCATTTATTGGGATACGATTGTGTTATCCGTGATGACGACCGCATTATGTCTATTGCTCAGTTACCCGTTGGCCTATTATATTGCGAACGCCGGTCCGAGAATGCAAACCTGGGGCCTGGTGCTTATTACCGTGCCGTTTTGGATCAACTTTCTGATCCGCACTTATGCCTGGGTGCTGCTGCTGCGGACGCAAGGGATCGTCAATGAGTTCTTGCTCAGCATCGGACTGATCTCCGAACCGCTGCAGATGCTGTATACGAAGGGCGCTGTGTTGCTCGGCATGGTGTATACGTTTATTCCGTTTATGGTGTTGCCGATATTTGTGGCGTTGGAGCAGATGGACAAGCGACTGCTGGAGGCGGCCAGCGATTTGGGTGCGTCGAGCTGGAAAGCGTTCTGGCACATTACGCTGCCGCAAACGAAGTCGGGGATCATGACCGGCTCCGTGCTGGTGTACGTTTCGACAACCGGCATGTTTGTCGTGACGGACATTCTCGGCGGGGCGAAATCGGCAATGATCAGCAACATCATTCAGAGTCAGTTCCTTGGGGCCCGCAACTGGCCGTTTGGCTCGGCGTTGTCCGTGATCTTCGTGATCACCTCGCTGATTCTGATTGCGCTGTTTAATCGGGCGATGACGTCCCGGTATCAAAGGGTGCGGGAGGTGCGTTCATGAAAACCAAAAGCCATCCGCTGCTCGGCGTTCATTCGCTGATCATGATGATTTTCATCTATGTGCCGATCCTGTTTATCGTTGCGTATTCGTTTAACAGTTCCAGGCTAGCGGCCGATTGGAGCGGCTTTACGTTCGACTGGTACATCTCGCTGTTTGATAACCGCCATGTCATGGAGGCCTTGGCCAACAGCTTAACCGTGGCGATCGTCTCAACGGTAATCTCGACGGTGCTTGGCACGCTGGCGGCGCTGGCGATGCGGAAGATCGGACGCCGCTTGAAGCCGGGCATGGGCGGCTTGTTGTATTTGCCGATCATCATTCCCGATATCATCATGGGCTTGTCGTTGCTGGTACTGTTTAATCAGCTCCATATGCCGCTGGGTAAAATAACGATTATTATTGCCCATATCACCTTTAGTTTGTCCTACGTCTACGTTGTCGTGACTACGCGTCTTTCCGGCATGGGGGGACAACTGGAGGAGGCAGCGCAGGATTTGGGGGCGAGCTCGTGGCAAACCTTCCGATACGTGACGTTGCCGCAGATTGCTCCGGGCATTATCTCCGGGGCCTTGATCGCGTTTACGCTGTCGCTGGACGATTTCATGGTCAGCTTCTTTGTTAGCGGGCCAAATTCGACCACATTGCCGATTTATATCTATGGGCAGGTCAAACGGGGTATTTCCCCGGAAATTAACGCGCTGTGTACGATTTTGATCCTGGTGACGGTCGCTTTGATCTTCCTGGCGCAATTTGTGCTGAATCGCGGCAAGGGCCAGAAGAAACAATCATTGCTGCCGTTTTAGGCGAATTTTGATATTCCATAAGACGAAACCGAAGGGAGATTGGGAATTGAACAAAAAGAGATGGGCCGGTCTCGTACTGGCAGGGATGTTGGTTGCCGGACTATTGTCGGGTTGCGGATCGTCGAAAGAGACGCTCAACATTTACAGCTGGGCGGATAACTTTGACGAGGAAGTGCTGGAGCAGTTCGAGAAAGAGTTTGACGTAAAAATCAATTATGACGTGTTTGCCAACAATGAGGATCTGCTGGCTAAAATTAAGGCGGGCGGCGGCGGTTACGATTTGATTCAACCGTCCGATTACATGGTGGCTACGATGATCAAGCAGGATCTGCTGGCACCGCTGGATATGAACAACATTCCGAACTTTGCGAACGTGTCTGACGCGTATAAAAACCCTTCCTACGATCCGGGGAACAAATACTCGATCGTATACACTTCGGGGGTTACGGGGATTGCGTATAACAAGAAATACGTGAAAGACGAGATCGACAGCTGGGAGGACCTGTGGAATCCGGAATACAAGGGCAAGGTCATTTTGCTGGACGATAACCGCGAAGTAATTGGTATGGCCTTGAAAAAGAACGGCTATTCCAACAGCTCCACCGACGAAGGTGAAATCACGACGGCTGTGGAGGATTTGAAGAAGCTGCTGCCAAGTGTGCTGGCTTTCGATACCGACAACATCAAGCAAAAAATGATTCAAGAAGAAGGCTGGATCGCCACCGTATGGTCGGGTGACGCTTCCTACATTGCCCAAGACAATCCGGATGTCGCTTATGTAGTACCTAAGGAAGGCGGCACGATCTGGTCGGATAACTATGCGATTCCGAAGGATTCGAAGCATAAAGAGCTGGCCGAGAAGTTTATCAACTTCATGCTCGATCCGGAAATTAGCGCGAAGAACTACGAAGCGATCGGATACAGCGATCCGAATGTGAAAGCAGCGGAGTTCCACAGCGAAGAATACCGGAACGACAAGATGATTAACCTGTCAGAGGATGAGTTGTCCCGTACCGAATGGCTGGGTGACGTAGGCGATAAGCTGCAGCTGTACGACCGGTACTGGACTGAATTGAAGAGCGGCCGTGAGTAATATCGGCTTACATTTTACAATAGCGCCAGGCGCTTTCCTTGAGGGAAGGCGTGCTGGCGTTTTTGCGTACATGAATTTTTGCCACCCGGGTCATAATTTAGGTATTAACCGATAGAGGGTGGCGATAACAAGTGAAGCGTAACACGGTAGAAATGATCACTTCGCTGATGACCGCAGGCTTGATGATATCCGGCTTAGCCGTTGTTCCGGCCGAAGCTGCGCCGCAGTCTCCAGTCGAGATCAGCGGGAAGGCGAATGAGGCAGGCTCGGCGCTTGTGCAGGAGCGGCAAGGCGTCAAAATCACGAACCATACGATTGAGAAGAAGATTCCGGAAGCGTCGATTAAAGTCGACTATCCACAGCTGAGCGGATTAAAGCACAAGTCGGTGCAGAAGAAGATCAATAAGCTGTTTAAGGTAAAAGCCGAGAAATTTGTGGCCAATGCGTTGAAGGAAGCGAAAGCGGGACAGCCTTCAACCCCCAGCGGGAACCCCTATGAGTATGTCGGTACTTACAAAGTGACGTTCAACCGCGACGGGGGGCTCAGCCTCTATCAGGACTGGTACTCCTACACCGGCGGTGCGCATGGGATTACCGTACGCGACGGCTTAACATTCCGGCTGGATAACGGAAAGCTGCTGACGCTGGACGAGCTGCTCCGGGCAAACCCGAATTACCGCAGCATCGTCGATCCGGAAATCGCTAAGAAGCTGCAGGAAACGGAAGGTTACTTCGGTAACTTCAAAACGATCGGCTCGAATCCGTCATATTATGTGAAGGACGAGGGCGTGACGATCTTTTTCCAACTGTACGAATACTTGCCTTACGTGTTTGGCTTCCCGGAATTCTACTTCCCGTTTAGCCAACTGCTGCCGCCGGGAACGAATCCGTTTGATTTCAACACACGCTGAGGTTTTGTCGAATCTAGGCTCATGCCCTCTTGGCTGCATTCGCGGCTGAGGGGGGCTTTTTTAATCGGTCAAGGGCCCATATTCTCTCTTGCGTTTTCCGATAAAACGTTTACAATATTAAGCAGCATACTAATGTTAACGTTAACAATGAGTTGAACTAAATGAAGGGAGAATGGGAAATGGCGAAGAAATTTTTAGGGGAAAACTTTCTGCTGAACAGCGAGACGGCGGAGAAGTTGTATCATCAATACGCGAAGGAACTGCCGATCATCGATTATCACTGCCATTTAAGCCCGCAGGAGATCTACGAAAATAAGACGTTCCGCAACTTAACCGAGGCTTGGCTGGACGGCGACCATTACAAATGGCGGGTGATGCGGGCCTGCGGCATCGACGAGGAACTGATCACCGGTGGGGCGGACGATTACGACAAGTTTCTCGCCTGGGCGAAGGTAGTGCCGCAGCTGCTGGGGAATCCGCTGTACCATTGGACGCACTTGGAGCTGCAGCGGTTTTTTGGGATTGACAAGCTGCTGAATGAGGAGACTGCGCCGGTCATCTGGGAACAAGCGAATGCCCAGCTGCAAAGTGAAGGCTTTGGCGCGCGGGACTTGATTACGAAATCGAAGGTGACAGTGGTCTGCACAACCGATGACCCGGCGGATTCGCTGGAGTACCATTTGAAGATCAAGGAGCTGGAAGGCTTCGATACGTTGGTGCTGCCGAGCTTCCGACCAGACAAGTTCCTGGAGATCAATCGTGCCACGTTTAAGCCTTGGCTGGCAAAGCTGGAGGCGGCGGCTGGGAAGCCGATTCAGAATTATGGGGCGCTATTGGATGCGTTAAGAGAACGGATCGACTTCTTCCATGAGATCGGCGGCCGCGTATCTGACCACGCGCTGGATACACTGGAATACGAGAAAGCGACGCTGGAGGAAGTGGAGGCGATCTTCGCGAAGGCGCTGAGCCAAGGTTCGGTAACGCCGGAGGAGGAACGGAAATACAAATCGTATACGATGGTGTTCCTGGGCAAGGAATACGCTGCCCGCGGCTGGGCGATGCAGCTGCATATTCATGCGTTACGGAACACGAATACGGCCATGTTTCAACGGCTGGGTCCGGATACGGGCTATGATGCGATTAACGACGGGCCTCTGGCCGAAGCGCTGGCCCGGTTGCTGGACGCGATCGAGCAGGACGGCGGGCTGCCAAAGACGATCCTGTATTCGCTGAACCCCAATGATTACTGGGCGCTGGCCAGCATCATGGGAAGCTTCCAAGGCGGGGGCGTTCCTGGTAAAATCCAATTTGGCACCGCTTGGTGGTTCAACGACAACAAGGACGGTATGATTCAGCAGATGCACACGCTGGCCAACTTCGGCGTGTTGTCGCAATTCATCGGGATGCTGACGGACTCCCGCAGCTTCCTGTCCTATACACGGCATGAATACTTCCGCCGCCTCTTATGCGACGTGCTTGGCGATTGGGTGGAGCGCGGCGAGGCGCCGGAGGACTATGCTCTGCTGGGCCGGATCGTCACGGATATTTGCTACGGCAATGCTAAGCGGTATTTTGCTTTTCCTGAGGCATAGAAAGGATTGACGCTGTTGTATGTCCGCTACGATCAAAGACATCGCCAAGCTGGCGAATGTCTCGCATATGACGGTTTCCCGGGCGTTGAACAACAGCCCGCTGATTAAAGAGGAGACCAAACGCAAGATTATGGAGATTGCTGAGCAGCTGAACTACGTGCCGAACTATAACGCCAAAAGTTTAGTGCTGCAGCGTTCGCATACGATTGGATTGTTTTTTACGAGTATGGTTCAAGGGACTTCCTCCAGCTTCTTGGCCGAGGCGATCCGCGGTGTGAGTCAGGAGGTTGGCGTCCAGTATAACTTGTTTCTGCGGGGGATTGACGATTTTGAGGACTTTAGCTCGATCCATCGGCGGCGGTTCGACGGCATCCTGCTCATGAGCCAAAGTGAGCGTGACGACACATTTATTCGTCATGTGCGGGAGCAAGGAATTCCTCTGGTCGTGCTGAATCGGAATGCGGACGATCCGACCATCGTCAATTTCGTGTCCAATGACCGGGCAGGGGCTTACGAGTTGACGCGATATTTGGCGGGCTGCGGGCATACGCGCATTGGCCTGGTAGAGGGAATTGCCGGCTATAAGTCGACGCAGGAGCGCAAGGAAGGGTATTTGCGGGCGATGAAGGATGCGGGCTTGGCCGTACGGGAGGAATGGCTTGTCGAGGGCCGCTACGACGTGGAGAGCGGTTATCTGGCGATGCATCGGTTGCTGGCGTTGCCGGAGCGGCCAACTGCGGTGTTTTGCTGCAACGACGACATGGCCATCGGTGCGATGAAGGCCGCGGCGGAGGCGGGATTGCGGATTCCGGCGGACGTCTCGGTCGTTGGCTTTGACGACATCGGTTTCTCGCACTATACGAATCCGCCGCTGACAACGGTGAAGCGGCCCATTGAGCAACTCAGCCGGATGGGCGCGCGCAAAATCCTTGAGCTGATCGACGGGGCAGCGGCCGGCGGGGAGCTGGTGCTGCTGGACACGCGGCTCGTGTGTCGCGAGTCGGTTGGGGCGCTGCATTAATCCGTGAGGCAGGTGAGCTGCGGGGAGGCAGAAGCAAACCGGCCCGAACGCGCGGCGATGGGAGCGACGAGTGTTGCAGGGAGCGCTGCCCTATTGAGTTGAAGGTGTGCTGAGAATACTAGAAAAAACGCTATTACAAATATTTGGGGCTGTGACGAAATGAACTAGAAGCTGGGCATAGAAAAAAGGGCTAGTTATGTTGTTGTGAAAAGAAAAACTGCTGAGAAAATGAAGTGCACCCCTTATAGTGGACATTGGAAAAACACCCTGGTGTTTAAACCGATGAAAACTATAGGGGGTGCTTTTCGTATGGCAAAAAGGGGCAGAAGTTTCTTTCATACAGTTTTGACACAAAGAAGAAGGCAATTGAAATGAGGCTTCAAGGAATGACAAAGCAGAAAGTGGCCGAGGTATTGGGGATCGAAGATCTTGGACGATTGAAAGTATGGATGAGTCGTTACAAGAAAATGGGAGAATTCGGACTAATGGACCACCGCGGGAGACGAAGAGAGTATGTCGATGAAGATCGTTACGTGAGACGGTTGGAGATGGAGAACGCTGTCCTAAAAAAGTGGTTGGCCATTACGAAGGCGGAGGTGTACCAGAGAAGCATCGGCTCGTCAAAGAGCTTAGACAACGTTATAGCGTCTCCGAGCTCTGTAAAGAAGTTGGAATTTCACGTAGCGGATTCTACGCCTATTTAAAGCGGAAGACAGAAGAGCAGGATCGTGAGCTAAAGGCGCTGCTACATGCGTTGTATACGAAATACGACGGGAAATACGGCTACAGACAACTTCAACTCTTCCTTCTTCAAGAACATGATTTACGGATCAATCACAAGAAGGTTCTACGATTAATGCAAGAGCTCGGTATACGCTCTAGAATCCGGTGCAAGCATCGATGCAATTACGCAAGCTCTACAGGCGGGCGGGTTGCAGAAAATCTGCTGCAACGGGATTTTAAAGCTGATTTGCCGAATCAAAAGTGGGTGACTGACGTCACACAGTATCGTGTTGGAGATACTTGGTTGTACCTCTCGACGATTAAAGATTTATTCAATAACGAGGTCGTCGCTTACAATATGAGCTTGAGAAATGACAACCAACTTGTCTTGCAAACATTCGAGAAAGCCTTTGAAAAGCAAAAGGACATGACCGGATTGATCGTTCACAGCGATCAAGGATTCCAGTACACGTCCTATGCTTACAACGACATGCTGCCAAAGGTTGGCGCCCAAATCAGCAAGTTTCGCCGAGGCAATTGTTATGATAATGCCTCGATGGAGAGCTTCTTCTCGCATCTTAAAACGGAAGGACTCTATCCTTATGATATCCGAACTTTAGAGGAAGTATAAAGGCGAATAGAGGACTTCATTCACTTTTACAACCACCGCCGTCCTCAACGAAAATTGAACAAGCTGACGCCGGTAGAGTACCGACGTCAGCTTGTTGCCTAGGGTCTTTTCTGTTGTCCACAAAATGGGGTCTTGACCAAAATTTTGGTGGTTTTTCTTTTTGATATTTAGATAGAAGTGGTTTTCGATTCTACCAGGAAGAGCTCAGCCCCGTACAGCGGCACACTTCAAGGGAGACGTGGAATTGTATATTAAGCTCGCTTACTTTGTAACAACCGTATTATCTGAATCAGGGGCATTCTCGCCCACTATAAACAGTTTCGACAAGTTGAGCCATCACTGGTATTTTAGTTTAAACCAAAACTCTACAAGATGATTGATCGCAAATAGAATGTATCTATACATAAAAAACTTCAATAATAGAAAAATATGGTAGAAAAATGCCTGAAAATAAGATATATTAACATATGATAGAAAATATTATATAAGGAGAGATTATATTGAAAAAACTAGCAAGTCTTGTTATGTCACTTGTTTTTTTGTTAACTCTAGTTGGAAATACCAGCTTTGCTCAGTCGACCTCCTTTGATGAAAAGATTATTTATAAGGCTAAAGAAATAACTGATATCAATTTGCTTTATGAAAGGGCAAAAAATGGGGTCACAGATGAAAAAGATGATAATTTCAAAGATTATGTATCAATAATGGGAGCGGTTTCGGAAAATGATGAAATAAGACAATTCTCTACAACCCAAAAATTATTAGAGGTGGAAAAGAATAATGAGACGATTGAAAGCTTTAAAACTGTCTCATTTGTGGTTGTTTCTGAAAAGCATGATAATGGTATTATTCGACCGTTTGGGAGTAAAGATGAGGAGCAATGGGACGGGGCATACGGCATCAGGGCTTATTCAACTGTATACTATACTAGATCAACAAATGGGAATTTATATACTTATACATTGAATTCTGTATCTGGTGGATGGGATAATATCGACAGCCAATATAGCTTGTCAGGCCGCCATGTTAGATATGGTGTATCAGGAAATAGGGCTGGGGGAGGAGTTGTGTTAGAGCACGAGGATAAATATCCAACGGGTAATACTTTCTCTTATAACGCCACTTCTGCAATGTCCTATCCTGTTGAAAGTAGGGTTATAATGGGCCTGAATTCATATATTACAATTAAACGTGGGACTAGCTCAACGTGGGAGCTTCATCATCAGAATAATCTTGAATATAATTGGTAATTATTTATTCAGTACAAGAATGATTTTGTAAATAAATAATGAACAAC
>NZ_JALXVO010000077.1:0-14204 GCF_025151705.1 Paenibacillus sp. p3-SID1389
ATTTCATGGCCTTATGAACACGAAATCAGCGCAAACCAGGCGTCCAACGACATCAAATCGCAAATTAGAGCCAAAAAAGTCCGCTATTTCACCCATTATGCGCAAATAAACGGAAATAACGCCCAAAATGTCCGCTAATTCCAGGCCAATTGGGCCGCTGAGAGTTCGAAAGGGAGTACCGTACCCCGTAGCTGCCTAGGTACACACGTCAGGGTGCCTCTACCCTAAGTAAGCAACGACACCTGCCATACGCCCCTCATACGCCACCCATACGGCCCACGGCCCTTTAAGACGCCACAATCGGGTCCAACAACTCGTACGACTCGAACGTAAACGGCGTTTCCTCCGTCACTTCTTCGCCGGCGGTCCAGTTGGCCAGGACGATTTTGTCGACCATGCAGTTGTTCAACTGGATGCGTTCAAAGCCGTAGGCTTCCGGATCGTCAAGCTTATGAATGATCGAAAATTTCTGAAAGCCGCGCGTGATCATATCCGACGTGACCTTGTAGCCGCTCATCGTGCCGGTGCCTTTTTTGCGTCCCAGCTTGTACACCGTATAATCGGTGCCCACGAGGTTCAGCTCCTTTTTCTCTGCCTCAACGCTGGCTTCCAGGTGATTCAGATTCGACTGCCATACCCCTTCGATAAAAATCTGGCCAAACGTCCCCATAATCACGCGGCCGGGATCAAGAAATTGTGCCATCAGTTAGCTCCTCCTCAATTTTGAAAAATCGAATTATTGCACATAAAACGTGCCAAAAATTTGTTCCATCACATCGGTATCATCCGCCGTCCAAGCCAGGAACACCTGGTCGTCTTCCGGCGTAAATTGCGGCGCGTTGCAATAAAAACGCGGATCCAGCGTCACATCAAACCCAGTCGCCTCGATCACGTTCTCGGCGGCCAACGTTTGCAGATACTGCTTCCCTGCGCCAATCAGCGCCAGGCGGCCTTCCTCGGTGTTGTTCACCTTGCCGATATAGGCATCCTCGGCGGTCCGCTGCAGGTCCGCATTGATTTGGTCCATGACGCGAATCTTGCGGATCTTCTTCCAGCCTTTGTTCTGCCCTTCGCGCAGCGTGACAAGGCTGTTCACGCCACGCAGCGCCTTCACCCGGCGGCCGTCGTGCACGAGCAGGAACACACCGCCTTGCACCGCCTGCTCCTGCTCGGAGCGGGTCCAGCGCCGTGTCACGTCGTCGAACGGCGCGGCCGCGTACGTCGTCGACGCCTTCAGCGGCTGGCCGGAGATCAAGCCCGCGACCCAGGCGGCCACCTGCGCCGACGAGTACGCCCGGCCGTTCAGCACCGCGCCGGTTCCAACGTTCACGACGCCCTCGTGATCGATGGCAGCGCTGCGCGCCACCGCTTTGCTAATGGCGTCGGCGGCGGTATCGTCGGCGGCGGATCCGCCCAGCACGGCGATGACGCCTTTGCCTTCACTGCGCACGCGCTTCACCCAAGCGGCAACGCTGGTCTGCAAAGCCGCATCCGACACGCCGTCAAGCGTTAGCACGTGGAAGTCCTGCGTCTCAAACGCAGACAAAGCCGAAGCGTACTCGGCGTTCGTGAGGTCCGCGATCCCACTGTCCCCGCCGGTTAAGGCCACCCCGGTGACGTCTGCCAGCGTGCCGCCCCCCAATGCTTCAGCAGCGATCCAAGTATTAGTCGGATCACCGTTGATGGCTGCGGCCGCTTGAACTACCGAACCTTCCCCCAACGGGAACGTGCGCAGCAAAGCCGTGCCTTCATGGAGCTTCAATTCCTTGCTGCCCGGAATCGACAGACTCGGGCTAACCGAGACGATGAAGTTATTGCCGCGCTTGCCGGGATATTTCGCTTTCACCCGCAGCACTGCGGCATCCGACTCATCCTGAAGCGTTACCGACGCCTCCGTTGCGGAAGCCCCGGCCAGACGGTAAGCCAGCAGTTTTTTCGGACCGCCCAGCAAAGCGAGATAGAGCGTACTGTATGCCGTTGCCCCCTCCGATTCGTCCTCCTGGAACAACTCCCGGATCGCAGCCTCACTCCCAACTTCCACAAATTGTCCAACCGGCCCCCAGTGGGCTTTAACCGGGGCAACCACAACGCCGCGCGCCCCCGCCTGGATGGCGTTCACCGCCGCGCTGACGAAATTCATATACAACCCGGGCAACACCGGTTGATCCGTTACATTCCATGTTCCTCCTGCCATGACTTACAGCACCTTCTTTCTCAAAAATTGATCAACGAGCCGTTTCGCCTCGTGAATTTGAAGTAATTTGCTTTCCCTTCCCAACGTCGCCCCGGCCAGAATTTCCGGCTTGACGCCAAGCAACGTCTCGGAACAGGCCATCAGTTCCTCCACACGGTAACCCTTAGAGCCGTCCGCCGCAGCTAAAGCCGATGCGGTTTCAGGACTCCTTGATTTTTTTCTTGCCACACCAATTCACCTCATTTTCGATTGATAAAAAACGGATTGCATCAGCGGCGCTTCCACAACCGGTTTCGACGTGCGCTGAAGCAACGTGACGGTCAGCGGCCCTTGTACCGCCGGACTCCCTGAGGTTTCCTCCGGCTGCAAGCTCAGCTTCGGATCAACAATTCGCAGATATTGCTTAGCCGCGGGATCCAGAGGGATTTTCACCGCTGTTCCCAGCGCTTCTAGCAGCCGCAGTAGCGCAGCATGTTCCTGGTTCGCATCTTCCGCCAATAGAAAAGCCGTCATCCGCTTTTGAATCTCATAAGACGAGGGGCCCAACGCCCGTACGTCCATGCCGATCATCCGCCACATCACACCCGGAGCAGTCACATCCTGCGGCCACATTCCGCAGTAGGCTTTCCACTCGGAGCCCAGCACCATTAACGACCAATTCGCTAATCCTGTCATCCAAGGATCACTTGTGATTGGCACCGATTCCGGAGCTAAAGTCATCTCATCTTCTGCTATGGCAATCACCTCCCTTCCAGCATGAAATCGCCGTGTATACAGCGCGGCATGCTGCAAAACTGCTTGGTTCCCTCGAGCCGCCCCCAGATGCACCCCTGGCAACACAAAGGCTGCACCCATTCGGGCTCCGATGGATGCGGCGGCGTTTTGTTCTGATGTTGCATCTCGCCCCCCTCCTTTCCAAAGCAAAAAACCGCTGACATGCTCAGCGGTTCTCATCGTGCTATCGATGATTTGGTTAACCTTAACCTGATCTTCCACGCTACCAATGTAACACGGGGAAAACCAAGCGAACGGACAGTTGACGGACACCCACCGGACAGGTATCGGACAACGTTGATTTTTCTTATAACAACAGAAAAAAAGACGGCTTTCAGCCGACCCCGTGTTTTGCCGTTTGCGGTTCTTCTTTATAGACCTCAAGCTTTAGAGCCGCCGCCAGAAGGCGGATGGCGCTGGCTTTGATGCGACGGTAGGTCCGGTCACTGATGCCCATCTCGCCGCAGCTGATAAAATCGTACTCGCCCTTCTGATCCAAATAACTGCGTCGTATCACCTCTCGCTGCTCCTCCGATAACCTCTCCATGGCAAGGTCCAGCAGCTCTGATTTGCGAATCAGCTCCGCCTCCTTATCCACGTTCCCGATCGCAATTCGTTCCGTTGGTTGACTTACAACATGGGTCGCACCATGAAACTGCGGCTCATATCGTGCGGTGATGAACGCTTCCTTACGAATCCATCCGACCTGCCGGTATCGTCTGACTTCTTCCAGCCACTTTTCCACCGCAGCCCGGGTTGCTGCTTCGTCCACCGGCAATGAATCGAATAAAGCATGATACACATGAATGCGTCTTCTCCCCATCTGAATCCCCTCCTATAGTATATTGCCATTTTGGCAAATTATATCATTTCCCTCCGGCTAATCAATTAGCTTGTCCAAGTCTAGAACAGCCTGCAAACTCTGAACAAAACCCCTTCAACCTCCTCTTTTTTACCAATTTGGTAACCGTAACCTGATTATATGTTGCCATTTTGGTAATGTCAAGCCTCACAATTACCATTTTGGTAATATAAATAAATCCCATTCTTACCATCTCGCTTTACCAATTTGGCAACTTGTGCTACACTAAATGAAACGGTTAGGAAGAGGAGTAACCATGCAAACGCTAGGCGAACGGATCAGATATCTTCGTGAACTACGTCAGCTCACGCAAAAAGACCTCGCCTCCCGAGCCGACATTTCGGTCGTGCAGTTGTCCCGTTATGAGACCAACGACCGCAAGCCGGATCCAGAGGTGCTGCGGAATATCGTCGACGCTCTGGATACCAGCGCTGATTATTTGCTGGGCCGGACCAACGACCCGTCTCCCGCGGCGGAGAAGACAACGAGCTTGTCTTTTTTCGGCGGACCCGAAGCGTATACGGCGGATGAAATCGCCATGATGGAGGCTGCCCTCAAAGCGTATCGGGAGCAGAAGAAGAAGCTGCTGGACGGAGACGAGGCGAATAGCTAAATTTTTCGAGCGATTAATACCTACATAAAGTTGAACGATAAAGGCCCTAATCCAAGGGCCATTATTTCGGACCATGAACCGAACATATATTCTTATTCAAGAGGTGACTTGAATGTTGTACGCCTATTATCGTGAGACCCATCTGGAGCAGTGGATGAATACAAAATATCTGAACCACGGGATATCGTCCCCCGCCGATCTCGACATCGACCGCATCGCTGAAGCCTTTGGGATCGGATTGGTTTACGGGAATCACCCGTCCTTTTCGGACAACGAGGAGAATGTGATCTTCCTGAACAAAATGATGAAGTCGGATCAGGCCCGGGTCGTCTTCTTCCATGAACTTTGCCATGTGCTGCGCCATGCCGGGGATCAGCGGAGGATGACCGAACTGTTCATGCATGCCCAAGAGACCGAGGCCGAGCAGTTTGTGCTGTATGCCGCCATTCCTTTCTTTATGTTCGCTAAGCTGCCAGTGCCGGATCATCGCAGCGAAGCGGTTGTCTACATCGCCGAACAGTTCCAGGTCCCCCTGGAGCTGGCGGAGCAGCGGCTGGACCAAATCCAACGGCGGGTGCTGCAAGGCAGCCTCATCGCAGCAGCCCAGGAGGCAACCCGCCGCCAGCGCGAAGCGGAGCAGAGCTGGTCGCCGGAAACCCGGCGGGTGCTGTCCCAGCTGGAACGACAAATCGGTGGTCGAGGAGGGCGATAGGGATGCGGATTGCGGCGTATTGCGATTTTTACACCGATTCCATTCGTCCGTTGCAGTTGATTGTGGATATTCAGCCGGGGGACGTGGATTGGTCGGAGACGCTGTACCTCCCGGTTTCGGGACCATTTGAGCCGTTTACGTCCGAGGACTTTGGCGATCTGCCCTGCGTATCTGTCCTGCTGGAGGATCTGGTTCGTCCCAAGCAGGAACCGTCGGAATATACCACAGTCTGCGAGCCGGGCACGACGACCTCCGTTCCATCGCGAAGGGTGCTTGGCATCCGTCTACCGCAAATCGCTGCCCGCTGCGGCGATCCCTCTGATATCCAGCGCCTGGTCTTGCAGATGGACGACGCCACGGAAGTCCTGGGTTATGAGCGAGGTTGATTGGGGCGGTCGTATTTTACCACCGGCCACTTTTGTTTGCGAAGCGCGTCCATCAGCAGCGGCCCCACATTCAGATTGCTCTGCACCAGCTCCCGCGGCGTCAGCGCCATCCATTGATTAAGCGATATATCGGCAAACCGGTCACTGCGGAACATTTCCAAGAACCAGATGCTGCGGTCACCGGTATTTTGAATGTAGTGGCCATAGGCAAACGGAACATACCCCACATCCCCTGCTCTAACGTTAAATGTCCGGGCGGCGCCGTTACCAGCAAATACGGTCATCCGTCCTTTCCCGGACAAATAATACTGCCATTCGTCGTTGTTCGGGTGCCAATGCAGCTCCCTCATCGCGCCGGGCTTGATTTCCACAAGGGCGGCCGCAATCGTCTTGGAGATGGGAAAATTTCTGGAATCCGCAATTCGCACGGTCCCGCCCGGCGTTTGGATCGGCTTCTGGGCCAGCAGGCTATGCTTGAAGCTGACAGGAATTTCTCCGTAAGGCGATTCGATCCTTTGCGTGTCGATTGGCCCCGGGACACGGTCCTGATAGATATACACCTGCTCTTTGGGGATGCGGTCAAACGCTTTACGAGGTACGCCAAAATTCGCGGAAAGCACCTCTTTCGGCGTATGGGCAAACCAGTCCGAGATGGACAACGTATTTAAGTCGGAGAAATTACCGTCATCAAATACTAGCAGAAACTCGCAGCCTTCCTCCAGCCCTTGAATCGAATGAGGAATCCCCGGTGGAAAATACCACAAATCCCCCACGCCCATATCGGCGATAAAGTTCCGTCCGTCCTGATCCACCGCCGTGATCCGTGCCCTTCCTGAGATCATAAACGACCATTCCGCCTGTTGATGCCAATGCAGCTCCCGCACTCCTCCCGGCGTCAGACGCATATTGACCCCCGCCAGCGTCGTAGCGATCGGCAGCTCCCGAACCGTGATTTCCCGGGACCATCCCCCATGGTTCAACTGCATATGCGTATCTGAAAAAGAGAACTTCAGATTCGGAATCAATCCGTTATCGGTCACCGGAGGTACCAGCATATCGGGGTTTTCGCGATCCCGCATCACGTCCCGGGGGCCGGTATCGGTGGCTCCGCTGCCATCATCTCGGATCGGCTGGGGGATCGACGATATCCCGGCAGCTTGGTTTTCCGGCTGTCTTGAATCGGATGAATCCAAATGATCCGACATTCACATCACTCCTCATTCTGGACATCCTATTGTTAATTTTTACCAATTCATATTTACACAGTGATCCTATTCCTGAATTAGCAAAAATATGTTGTGATTCATTCCCACATTTCCCATAAAATCCGACGATTTCGGAGAAAATAACTTCAAGAGCTTGATAGTTGCCCAAGCTTCTGTATAATTAAAGTTAGTAAGTTTAGTCAACAAACTAACTAGGTAAAGGGGAATCCTTGTGGAAAAACCTGTACGTCCGAATGAACCACTTGTTACACACATTTATACGGCAGACCCATCTGCCCATGTGTATGAAGGCAAGATCTATATTTATCCATCCCATGACATTGATCACGACGGTCCCGACAACGACAACGGCGACCAATACGCGATGGAGGACTACCATGTCCTCTCGCTGGACGACTTCAACTCTCCGTGCGTCGACCACGGCGAAGTGCTGCATTTGCGTGATATCCCATGGGCTAGCAAGCAATTGTGGGCTCCGGATGCAGCTTACAAGAACAATACGTATTACCTCTACTTCCCCGCACGGGACAAAGAAGGCATCTTCCGCATTGGCGTAGCCACCAGCTCTTCGCCTGCCGGACCTTTCAAGGCGGAAGAAAGCTATATTCCAGGCAGCTTCAGCATCGATCCGGCCGTGCTCGTGGATGACGACAATCGTGCATACATGTATTTCGGCGGACTTTGGGGCGGTCAGCTGGAGAAATGGCAAACCGGCACCTTCAAACCGGACGCCGAAGGACCGGCACCGGACGCTCCAGCACTGGGACCGCGATTCGCCGAGCTTAGCGATGATATGCTTACCTTCAAATCGGCACCGCAGGAAATCTCGATTGTGGATGAAGATGGCAATCCGCTGTTAGCCGGAGACGAGGATCGCCGTTATTTCGAAGGGCCGTGGGTGCACAAATACAACGGGTATTACTACCTGTCCTACTCCACCGGAACGACCCATACACTGGTTTATGCGATCAGTAAGAACCCGCAAGGCCCTTTCGTATTTAAAGGTAAAATCCTGGAGCCTGTCATCGGCTGGACCACACACCATTCGATCGTGCAATTCCAAGATAAATGGTACCTGTTCTACCATGACAGCTCGTTGTCCGGCGGCGTGAACCACAAACGCAGCGTCAAATACACCGAGTTGCATTACAATCCGGACGGCACCATCCAAACCATCGATCCATATAAATAAGGGGAAAAAGGGAGCGCAATCGGCTAAACAAGCCGTCGGCGCTCCCCTTATTTTATTTCAGCTGCTCCCCGCCTTCCGCTCTCGGCATCGCCGTGTGCTCCGTTGACGCCTCCGCAATCTCGCAGACCGGAACTTGCCGTCAGCATAACCGCTGACGATTCCCGCCGCTTGGGCCGAACGGATCGCCTCTTCCGCCCAATGGCCGGCGGTGTCCGAGAAGCCTGCGCCCAGCTGCCCCGCGGCAGACTTCATAAACTTCACGGCGATCGCCGTGATTTCCGCCCATGTCACCGGCTGTTCCAGCTTAAAGCTGCCATCGGCATACCCTTGCATCAGGCCTATGCGGGACGCTTTGGCAATGGCCTCGACAGCCCAATGACCTGCCGGAACATCGCTGAAGCTAAGCGCCTCTGCCGTCTCCTTCAGCTCCACCGCCTTGGCCAACATGGCGACCATCTCCGCACGAGTGATACGGTTCTCCGGTTTGAACAGACCCCCGGGATAACCGCTGATATAGGCTTTATGCGTCGACAATGCTGCGGCCATCTTCACCAAAGCGAAGGTGCTGAAATGTTGGATATCCTCTTGAGCGGACGGCTCCTTATCAAAGGTCGCTTCGGTGAGGTTAATCAGGTCGGGAATTTGCACTCTAAACGCATCCAGCATAAATCGGCCTGATTTTTTCACCAGCTTGATCGTGTGCAGGCTGTTGGACAATCCAGATATGCAAATCGCCAAGCTCCTTATGGGCCCACAAATCGCGGACCGAAGCGGCGCCGTCCAGACAAGATGTCGCTCCACTTCACATTCATGGATGCGCCTTTAGTGCCCAGATTAAACAAAGCTACGGTGTACGTTCCTTCTCCATTATTGGCGTACCACACCTGCTGATTGGTAGCCATTGAGACTGCATGCGCCGGACGGCCGGCTTGGTTGACGGCAATCACCTCATCGTTGGTCAACAGTTCCAGGCCATAGCTATCCAGATTGGCCAGATCATCACCGGTGTAAAATTGCGCACAGGCGATCGCCCACAGCGTTGAGGCTATCCATTAATTGAGTAGCCGACCTTCCACATCACCGTACGCCCCGGACCGGCTGGCGGGCTTGGACGGCGGGGCGGACGATTACATGATCAAGCCTTTTGTTCCGGAAGAGGTTATCGCCCGGATTCATGCCGTACTGCGGAGCCGCCAAACTGGAATGACCCGGGATTGCCAGCGGTTGGTTTACGGCGACGAAAGCCGGGGCAATCGCTTGCGTATATGCGTTTGTCCCCACCTTCTTTGTTTACCGGGACGTCCCGCTTCGTCAGGTCGGCCTTGTGTTCAAGCGGACGTTTCGCACGGTGGCGATGGTGCTGTTCCAGATCGCCGCAAGCGATGCCTTCGGCTGGATTCTCGCTTATCTGCAAGTCCCTTCTTTGCTGACTGATCTGTTCCTTGATGTATCAGATAACCCTTATATCATTTTGTTCATGATACCTGTTCGAGGGCACGCACTTTAACGGCAATGTCGTTTTGTTCACTCAGCACAATCACCCCTGGCTGGCTACTATCTAGCGGCACGCGGTAACCCTCGTACCTTTTATATTGGGGAGCGGCTAGATCCAGAATCAATACATCCGGCTTGAAAACAGCGGTTTTACGAAGCGCCTTCTCCCCCGTCCTGCACGCTCTCCACCTGAATGGCTTCACGCTTAAGGTCGCAAACCAATGATGCGGGATAATTGGATTCATCGTAAATGATAAGTACTTTGATCATGACCTTCCCCTTATATGGTTTTTCCGGGTCCACTATAACAGGTCATGATGGGATGCGTAAGAAGGAACTTTTATCCACCTGCTTTATAAAACGAAAGTGTTGGTGCCTGACAAGGGCTTGTTATTGCATTTCTTTGTCCACCGTATGTTTTCTCCTTTATACTTATGGGATAATGGCCTTTTCGTTCCCAACTTGAAGTGGTAAGGAGGATCCCTATGGACATGACAAGAGGAACTTACGGCTTCCGGTTCGCTGAAGATCAGGAGCTCCCGCTGTGCGTGTTATTTGCCGCCGGCTATGACACAATCACCGATCCCTCTTATTACTGGGACGGATTGGAGCGAACGGACGGGCCTTTGCTCCTGTTCCAATATACCCTCTCCGGAGAAGGTGTCTTTGAGTTGGGCGAGCGATCTCACCGCGTTACCGCCGGACAAGCGTTCCTCGCCGAAATTCCGAGTTCCCACCGCTATTATTATCCGCAAGAAGCTTCAGCGCCTTGGGAGTTCTTGTTCCTGCTGTTCCGGCCGAATGTGGTTCTCCCCTTATGGCGAAGATTCCTCAGCGAAGCCGGAGAAGTTCTTCATCTTCCCGCAGACTCCGCACCGGTGCGGTTGGCGCGTATGATCGTCACCGATGCAGGAGCAGGTCGCATCACCGATCCCTTCATCGCCTCGTCTTGCGTTTATCAGTTCGTCACAGAATTAGCCAGAATGCAGGTCACGTCGCGGAAAGACAAAAAGAACTGGCCGGAGAGCGTCAAACGCGCCGCCGAGTTGATGGAGAGCAACTATGCGCAGATGATCAGCATCGATCAGCTCTCCGAGCATGTTGGCTTGTCCAAGTACCACTTGATCCGCCGGTTTTCGGACAGTACGGGACTTACGCCAGGCGCTTATCTGACCCGTGTCCGCACCGAAAAAGCGATGGACCAGCTTCGCGGTACATCCCTTAGCATTGAAGCAATTGCCGAGCGTGTGGGTTACTCCAGCGGAAGTTATTTCATTAAAGCCTTCCGTCGCATGACCGGTCTGACACCTGGAGAGTTCCGCAGCGGAGGCGAAAGCCTGGTCTATCGCAAGCTTTTCTTCGATTGACCGCAATATTTTGCTATGACCGTCTCAAAGTTACTATAGATATGACAAAACTCCTTTAGGTAAGATGAACCTATCAAGAGCAATAATTATCCATCCAATAAAGGAGTTTTGAAAATGGACCATCAGCAGATTGCACCAACTCCGCCGCTGGGCTGGAACAGCTGGGACTGCTACGGCGCAGCCGTGACGGAAGAAGAGATTCGCGGCAACGCGGAATACATGGCGAAGCATCTCAGAGCCTACGGCTGGAGCTATATCACCGTGGATATTCAATGGTATGAACCGGGAGCCCATTCCTCTCAATATCGGCCGTTTGTTCCGCTTGTGATGGACGGCTACTCCCGGTTGATGCCCGCCGAGAATCGCTTCCCCTCCGCGGCCGGCGGCCAAGGCTTCAAGCCATTAGCGGATTATATACATAGCCTTGGGCTGCGATTCGGCATTCATATCATGCGCGGCATCCCGCGGCAAGCCGTTCACGCCGCCACACCGATCTTGGGGACGACCGCAACCGCACGTGATATTGCACATCCCAATTCGATCTGTCCCTGGAATACCGATATGTACGGTGTGGATGCCTCCAAAGAAGGAGCGCAGGCCTATTATGATTCGCTTTTTGCCTTATATGCCTCATGGGGCGTTGATCTCGTAAAAGTGGACGATATTGCCACTTCCCGGCTTTACGGCACCCACCAAGCCGAAATTGCATTGATCTCCGAGGCGATCAAGCGCTGCGGCCGTCCGATGGTGCTCAGCTTATCCCCCGGACCGGCTCCGGTGGAGCTTGCAGCTTTCTTCGCCGAACAGGCTAACATGTGGCGCATGACGGACGATTTCTGGGACCAGTGGCCGCTGCTAAGGGACATGTTCGACCGCTGCCGGGCATGGCAGGGCGTCCCGCAAGCCGGGTCATGGCCGGACTGCGACATGCTGCCGCTGGGGCATATCGGCATCCGCTCGGTGGACGGTGGCGGGGCGGATCGCTGGACCCGGTTCACCCGCGACGAGCAATTAACGATGATGTCGCTTTGGAGCATTTTCCGTTCGCCGTTGATCTTTGGCGGGGAACTCCGAGACAATGACGAATGGACCTTGTCGCTGCTGACCAACCGCGAGGTGCTGCGGATGCACCGGGAAAGCCGCGGCGCCAAAGAAGCCCTTCGGCAAGACGACCTGATCGTTTGGACGGCCGAACATCCCGAAGGGTTCAACTATGCAGCTGTTTTTAATGTAGGGGAAAGCGCGCTGCCGCTGGAGCTCCCTCTGGAGCAAATCGGTTTATCCGGCGTTTCTACCGGAACTGAGCTGTGGAGCGAAGCTCCCGCGGAGCTTACGACGGCTGGGGAGCTTCGGACTACGATCCCGCCGCACGGGGTGCGGTTGTATCGGTTGGAATAGTCAGTACACCTGCTTCAACAACTCAATCATCTCATCCAAAGTCAGACCAAAGGACTTGTAATAGGACACTTCGCTAGCCAACTGTTCCATCACCATTTCGTTGCGGATGCGCTGCATCTCTTCGGGGGAAAATTCAGCGACAAAACACCCTTTGCCGGTCACCGTATGGATCAAGCCGCGCCGCTCAAGTTCTTCCCACGCCTTCTTGACGGTGATGACACTCACCCGCAGCTCATGGGCGGCTTGCCGGATGGGCGGCAGGATATAGCCGCTCTCCAGCTCCCCTTTTAGAATTTGGGCGCTGATTTGCTCGAACAGTTGCTGATAGATCGGTTTCTCCGAAGTATTGGATATCGCGATGTTCATTGGATCTCCACTTGAAGGAATCGTTTGACCGCCATCCGGTAAGCCACTGCGGTAAGCGCAATGAAAATCACGATTCCTGCGATCAGAATATAGGCTTGAACTGCCAAATGATTCGCTTCCGTCCCATAAAACATACGATTCATCCCCGAATGCACGATCCCGATCCACTGGGTGATCCCTGCAAACAATGTAGCTGCTACAGTGGAGATCAGCAGTGCCATACCAAATTTATACGCCGTCTTGTAATACATCGGAATAAAAATCAGGTTAAAGATCGCCAGCATCACCAAACAGAGACCAAAGAATCCTAAGTTCGGCGGGAAGAAGAAGTAGGTTATATCCGAATAGAAGCGCTGACTGACCAGGCCAAAGATTAGGGCAATCACCACATGCGCTAATTCCAGTCCGGCGATCACGATAATCCGCGCTTTCACAATGTCCCGTTTCGTAACAGGCATCATCGAGGTAAACATCAAATCGTTTTGTGCTCTCAGTTGGTTAAACATATTAGGGATGGTGATCCAACAAAAATACAAAATCACTATGAAGTAAATCCAGCCAGGAACAAACATCAAAACGCCCATTAACACAGGCATGCTCAATAATAGAGGATGTACACCCAGTCGGATATCTTTTCGGATCAAATTAATCATGGTTCTGCCCCCCTTTTCTCGCATAGTAAATCATTATATCCTCTAAGCTTGGCGTGGCAGCTCGGATTCCCGAAGACGGGTCAAAGTCATCCGCATGGATCAAGCCCGTAAACCCAAACGAGTTCGTTTTGTAGGAAATCATCCGGTCCTTCACCTGTGCAAGCTGGCCCTCGGAACCGTTCACGAGGAGATAGGATTCTTTGAATTCATCCTTCTCCCCGCTCAGCACAATTTGCCCGTTTGAGATAAAGGTAATATAATCTGCGCACTTCTCCAAGTCGGAGGTAATATGGGTGGAGAACAGAATGCTCACCTCGCCATCAGCAATCAGCTCCTGAAAAAGATCCAGCAGGTCATCCCGTGAAGCCGGATCCAGCCCGCTGGTCGGCTCGTCGAGGATCAGCAGCTTGGCCCCATGGGACAAAGCTAGTGTCAGGCTGTATTTGACCTTCATGCCCGTTGACAGTTCGGCGATCTTTCTATTCTCATCCAAGTTAAATCTCTTCATGTAGGAGGAGTAGATTTGATCGTCCCAATTTTCATAAAACCTCTTAATGGTATCCGTCAACGTCTTAATCTTGCTGCGCGTGTAAAAATCAATGCTCCCGAAAGCAAATCCAATCTCCTGCTTTAATTCCAGCTCATGTTCCGCCATGTTCTTGCCCAGAATGTAAACCTCACCGCTGTCGATCCGAGTCATATTTAAAATCGACTTGATCGTCGTCGTTTTCCCTGCACCGTTAACTCCGATAAAGCCCATGATGTATCCCTTCTCCAACTGGAAAGAAACATCCTTCAGCTCAAAGGCGGGGAATTTCTTATGAATATGTCGAATATCTAGCGCCAGCATGGAATACCCCCTCTATTTAAATTGTGTATATCGTGTATACACAATATATCACGGGTGGGAGGAGGCGTCAACCGAAGACCACTTTTCGAAATCGGGTAGGAGGCTACCCATTAATTA
>NZ_JALXVO010000078.1:0-13726 GCF_025151705.1 Paenibacillus sp. p3-SID1389
CAACCCCTGCCGGAATACCTTGGAACAAGCTCTGTTCGAATGAATCGGTAAACCTCTGATCATGATCTTTGTAAGCATCAATTATCTGCTCGGCAACATCAACGTATCCCCAGCTTGAATCTCGCTGCTGCTCAGCCCGTTCGTCCGGATCAGCTTCTGAACATAGACCCTTGTGTCCAGGCCCTGAGGCTTATGTGCCACGGCAATTTCCCATAACGTATCCCCTGGCATAACCACGACATATTCCGGCCGATTTGCTCCCTCAGAGCTATCCGAAGAAGCAGCAAAGGCTTGTACCATTCCAGTACATGTGATGCTGAAGATGATTAAAAGCAGGGCCATTTTGGACAATCTACTCTTAAGGAAGACGTTCATATGTAAACTTCTCTTCACAGGGCGACGAAAAGAAGGTTGTTCATAGATGCTTTGATAAGAACTATATTTCAACATTTCACCATCACTCCAAACAAGTGTTCTGTGTTAATGTAATCAATATAACACGAACACTTGTTTGATTCAATAGTTTTTTCGAACAGTTGTTCCTGTTTTTTTCGGAAATAGTTCTCGTCTCCCAAACTATTTAGAACTAATGTTTGTACGAACGGCAGTTCTATGTTATAATTTTTCCAAACGTTACTAAATGGGGTTGATCCGTAAATGTCTAAGGTATCGAGCCGGCAACAGGCCATTCTTGAGTTTATTCGCAACGAAGTACGCGCTAAGGGATATCCTCCTTCGGTCCGGGAGATCGGTGAAGCCGTCGGATTGGCTTCCAGTTCCACCGTTCACGGCCATTTGGACCGTCTGGAGAAGAAAGGCTTCATCCGCCGCGACCCGACGAAACCGCGCGCCATTGAATTGCTGGGTCAAGAGGAATCGGAGAATTACAATTTGTTTGCGCACAGCGTGACCCGCGTTCCTATTGTTGGGAAGGTCACCGCAGGCGTGCCGATCACAGCGACAGAGAATATTGAAGATTATTTTCCGCTGCCAGAGCACTATGCAGCTGATGGTGACATCTTTATGCTTTCCGTGGTTGGCGACAGCATGATCGAAGCTGGAATACATAACGGGGATTATGTGATTGTCCGCCAACAGCAGACGGCGAACAACGGTGATATCGTTGTGGCCATGACGGAGGATGACGAGGCAACGGTCAAGACGTTCTATAAAGAAAGTGACCATATTCGCCTGCAGCCGGAGAATTCGACGATGGAACCGCTTCGTTTGAAACATGTAACCATCTTGGGCAAGGTCATCGGCTTGTTCCGCGACCTGCACTAATCCGAACTCTTCCTTAATAGAAGGCGAAACGAAGATACGAAATCCGAGCAGGACGAAGCGATGGGGTGACATCGGCTTCGTCCTCATTTACTTTTAGAGAACTTGATGACTTCCCCCTCCTATTCCCATTCGAGGTTCAGGAAGCTCATGGGATTGTAGTAGCCGTTTTTTTCGCGGCGACCGCGCGTGCCCCACCCTAGCCCCGAACGCTCCGTGATCCACCATTGCTTTAACCGATAGCGCCGACGTTGGTATCTTTTTAATTCGGTTACTGTCATCTACATTAACCTCCTTATTTCATACCTATAAGTTGTCCAAATCCAGGATAAATCATGGCATGGTTTCGAAATCCAAAAACTGTTATTCATTCATCATCCGTTTCAATAAAAAAAAGCCAGCACCCCGCTTGAATTGCCGGGTGCTGGCTTGGCTTGTTAACACCGATTAATACAACGTTATATATTGATCGCGTTCCCATTGATGAACTTGGGTCCGGAAGATATCCCATTCGATCTCTTTCAGTTCATAGAAGTGAGTCAGCGCATGATCTCCGAGCGCTTCGCTGATAATTTCGCTGCGGAGCAATTCGCCGAGCGCTTCTTTCAAGTCGGCTGGCAGACTTGGGATGCCTTCTTCCACCCGCTCTTCTTCAGACATCACATAGATGTTGCGGTCAACCGGATCAACCAGCGGCAGCTCTTTCTTAATTCCATCCAGTCCGGCTTTCAACATAACGGCCAGAGCCAAGTATGGGTTAGCAGCCGGGTCCGGGTTACGCACTTCGATCCGGGTGCTGAGACCGCGGGAAGCCGGAATCCGAATCATCGGACTGCGGTTACTCGAGGACCAAGCCACATAACAAGGGGCTTCATACCCAGGCACGAGACGTTTATAAGAGTTCACGGTCGGGTTCGTGATCGCGGCGAATGCGCGGGCATGCTTCAGAATGCCGGCCATATAATGACGTGCTTCTTTGCTCAAGCCCAACTCATCGTTTTCGTCATAAAATGCATTGACATTGCCTTTGAACAGCGATTGGTGACAGTGCATCCCGGAGCCATTCACGCCATACAGCGGCTTCGGCATAAACGTTGCATGCAGTCCATGCTGGCGGGCAATCGTCTTAACGACCAGCTTAAAGGTTTGGATTTGGTCTGCAGCTTTGATCGCATCAGCATATTTGAAGTCGATTTCATGCTGACCTGGTGCCACTTCGTGGTGAGAAGCTTCGATTTCAAAGCCCATTTCCTCCAGGGTCAATACGATTTCGCGGCGGCAGTTCTCGCCCAAATCCGTAGGAGCCAAGTCGAAGTATCCGCCTTGGTCATTCAACTCGGTTGTAGGGTTGCCTTTATCATCGGTTTTGAACAGGAAGAATTCCGGTTCCGGACCAACGTTCATTGCGGTGTAACCCATTTCCTCAGCTTCCTTGAGCGCACGTTTCAGAATCGCGCGTGGGTCGCCGGCAAACGGAGTTCCGTCAGGCATATATACATCGCAAATCAAACGTGCAACGCGATCCTCGGTCACCCAAGGGAAGATTACCCAAGTGTCCAGATCCGGGTAAAGATACATATCCGATTCCTCGATACGGACATACCCTTCAATGGAAGAACCGTCAAACATCATTTTGTTATCCAGCGCTTTTTCCAATTGGCTGACCGGGATTTCCACATTCTTGATCGTTCCCAGCAAATCCGTGAACTGCAAACGGATAAAACGTACGTTTTCTTCCTTAGCGATACGTAAAATATCCTCTTTGGTGTATTGCGTGTTACTCACCCTAACCTCTCCCAACGTTTAGATTATTTTTTGAAAAACCGAGACAACTCGCCTTGGAGCAAAGAAACTTGTCCCGGTTTGCTCCCTGACACCAGCTGTTGCTTCAACATCCGGTAGATTTGGGAATCCGTCATTTCCTTTCTCTTCTCCTCCGTGTCCTTCGTGATGACTGTCGCATCCTGGGACTCCCGAGACATCGGATTCATGACCTGCTTGATCCCCGCGATATTGACACCTTTATCGATGAGACTCTTGATTTCCAGTAACCGCTCGACGTCATTCAAGGAAAACATCCGCTGATTTCCCGAGGTACGTGCGGGTACAATCAATTCATGCTGCTCGTAATATCTTATTTGTCTTGCCGTTAAATCCGTAAGTTTCATGACGATACCAATAGGAAACAAGGCCATATTTCTGCGAATTTCCTCGCTCATCGCTATCAACCTTCCAGTTAGAATATCATGACCTTATCATATGTTAGTTATCCTAACATGTCAATAGATATGTTAGGATAACTTACAACAAGTTGCGGTCTTTCATCGTCTGAAGTGCGGTGAGTAGGCCAAATTTAACATGAGAATACGTCAAACCGCCTTGCATATACGCAATATATGGCGCACGAATCGGAGCATCGGCAGACAATTCCAGGCTCCCGCCCTGAATAAACGTCCCGGCTGCCATTATCACCGGGTGATCATAGCCTGGCATATCCCAAGGCTCGGGCACGACATGGCCGTCCACTGCGGCTGCCCGCTGAATCCCCTGGACAAACGCAATTAATTGTTCCGGGGCGTCAAAGGCAATCGCCTGGATCAGATCGGTACGCCGATCCTGCCAAGCCGGCCGGCTTCGGAATCCTGCCCGCTCAAACAATGCCGCAGCCAGGATGGAGCCTTTAATGGCTTGTCCTACGATGGTTGGAGCCAAAAATAAGCCTTGATAAATGCCTCGCGTCGTTCCCAGCATCGCCCCTACCTCACCGCCAATGCCCGGTGCAGTCAATCGGTAGGATGCGAGGTTGACCAGGTCCTGCTTTCCGCAAATATATCCTCCGGTTTCCGCCAAGCCGCCACCCGGATTTTTAATCAGCGAGCCAGCAATCAAATCGGCTCCAACCTCCGTTGGTTCTTGTTCCTCGGTAAATTCACCATAGCAGTTATCCACGAAGACAATCAGATCCGGCTTGATCTCTTTCACTCGGTGAACCATCTCACCGATCTGTTCAACGGAAAAAGAATCCCTCCAGTCGTAGCCGCGCGAGCGCTGAATCCCAATGACTTTGGTCTTATCGGTGATCTTGGTCTTCACGGTGTCCCAGTCGACTGTGCCGTCAGCCAGCAATGCAGCTTCGTGATACCGGATGCCAAAATCCTGCAGCGAGCCGCTGCCGTCACCCGGCGTTCCGATCACTTTATGTAGTGTATCATATGGACGTCCCGTAATATAGAGCAGTTCGTCCCCGGGACGCAAGACCCCGAACAACGCTGTGGCAATCGTATGCGTGCCGGAAGCGAAATGCGGCCGTACCAGTGCGGCCTCCGCACCAAATACGTCCGCATACACTAAATCCAACACTTCACGGCCCCGATCATTATAAGCATAACCGGTGGAAGCGGCAAAATGAAAATCGCTGACTTGATGACGTTGAAATGCTTCAATAACCTTCCACTGGTTGTGATCGACGATCCGGTCGACCTCCCGGAACCGGCTTTCCACCTGACGTTCAGCGGCTTCCAGCCAATGTACGATTTCTTCCGAAAATACTGCCATTGTTACGTTATCTCTCCCTTAATCTATTCCATCGTTTGTCGTGATATCCGCAGGGGCTTCTTGTCAGGGCGATTTGCACTCCCCCGTTGACCTTCCGACGCGCACGATGCAGTTGCCGGTGCCTCGTGACCCCCTCCAGCTGACGTTTCAACTCGCCGATCCGCCGGCGGATATGGCGGCGATCCGTTTCCAGCTGGCTTTCCCCCGGCCCCCGTGTGCCGATCCCGAAGCTCCAGCACTTTCCCTTTCCCGATCAACCAGCGGGGATCGGGCTTCTCACGATATTGGACTACCGTAACTGCAACCTCTACCCCGCCCGTTTCGGCCAGCTGCACCAGTTCGGCCAGGGAGTAGTCAGAATTTATTCCACTTTGCTTCGTCTCCGACGTAACCAAGCTGACTAATACGGCCACATCCGTTTGGTGGGTCGTCGTTTCATGCAAATGCACCTTCGACATGATCACTGCTCCTTCGAGGGGATCCAATGCGATAATTCCATTACGTTTTCTTCACATCCAGCTTCAGGTCTTCGGTTCGAATGGTCATCAGCTCCAGCTTGCCCGGGGAACCGCCGCCATATTGATTCAGCAGCCGAACCGCCTGCTGCCGAACAGACCGTTCAATCACGTTGCGGACATATCGGGCATTGCTGAACACCTGATCGCTTTCGCATTTTTCACGCAATAAATGCTGCTTTAGTTTGAGTATCGCCTGCGGCATCAAGATATAATCCCGCTCTTTCGCCATCCCCTCGGCAATTTGAATCAGCTGGTCGATCGTATAATCCGGAAAATCCATCTGAATCGGGAACCGGGACGGCAGCCCCGGGTTGGTGGACAGGAAGAAGTCCATTTCATCCGAGTATCCGGCAAGAATCAGGATAAATTGGTTTTTGTGATCCTCCATCGCTTTGACCAACGTATCGATTGCTTCTTTGCCAAAGTCCTTCTCTCCGCCGCGCGCCAAACTGTACGCCTCATCGATGAACAAAATGCCGCCAAGCGCTTTTTTGACCAAGTCGCGCGTTTTCTGCGCCGTATGGCCGATATATTCGCCAACCAGATCAGCACGCTCAACTTCAATGAGATGCCCTTTACTGAGCACACCCATCCGTTGAAACATTTTAGCGACGATTCGTGCCACCGTGGTTTTTCCAGTACCCGGATTGCCTTTAAACACCATATGGTACACTTGGGCGCTGGATAGCAACCCCGCTTCCGAACGCATCGAGGCGATTTGCAAAAGCGCATATATCTCGTACATTAACTCTTTAATATGATCCAAGCCGACCAGGTGATCCAGTTCCTTTTGGATTTCGGCAAAAATCCCTTGCTGCGGCAAACCTTTGGCCGACACCTGAGGTTCGCTCTCGGCAATGGCCTGCGAGACGACAGGCGGCTCGGTATTGCGGAGAATCACATTGATCTGACGCGACGGTCTCTCATCGGAAGAGCCGTTTCTGGCCATGACACGCCCAGACATAGGTAATCACCTCTTTATAAGGGTAGGGCTGAGAGAAAGTATATATCCCAATCTACGGAACACACATCTAAATGTATTCTCTCTCCCTGTCCGTTATTAGAAGTTTTGTCATGAGATCAGGCCGATGGCTAATCCTAATTGATCGAGCTTCCATTTCGTATACGCCAAAATCTCCCGGAACGTATTGGGAAGCGGCTTCAGCACCTTAGAGGAAGTTAACGACAAGCGGGGTTGCTCGTAATTTAACGCTTGAGCGATTTCATAAGCACGGTTTCCGTGAAACGTGTGGGTCACGATCAATACAGAGGTAAACCCCCGCTCCTTTAAGATCTCTTGGCTAAATTTAAGATTCTCATAGGTACTAGTTGCCTTGTTCTCAAGCAGCATCTTCTCCCGCGGAACTCCATGCTGTTCCAAGTAGTTCGCCATACCTTCCGCTTCGGTATATTGGGAGGTTGCCGTATCCAACCCTCCGGTCAGAAGAAACCATTGAAATTTGCCCGCCTTGTAATCCTTCAGGCTTTGATCCAAACGCTCCCGAAGCCCCGGGCTCGGCTCGTCCCCCCAGAGGGCTGCTCCCAGAACGATGCCCACCTCAGCCGGATCGGATAAATCGGAGTTCGCCGCCGGATTCCGCTCGATGCTGCCGATCTGAGCTAGTACGTACAACATCCATCCGATCCCCAGCGAAATCACGACCAGCCCCCAGCGGAAGATCCGTTTCCTCACGCGCCCTTTACGCTGGTTTGGCCGCATCGGCATCCGTATGATTTCGTTTGGTTTGGCATTACGCATGGTTTATCCCCCCGATTGATTCGGTTCCGAAGTCATAAATCCGCTCTGGTAATGATCTAGAGACAGGCGGAAATAGGGGAAACGCCGTTCCTTAATGTCATGAAGTAATCGCTGGGCCGTTTCCGTTGCCAGATCATAGTCTTTTACCGATATAAGGCCTTTCGATAAAGCTTCGTCCAGTTCGTCTTCATCCAAGAGGAACACTTCACGATTTTTGAGTACGACGATATCCAGATACAAATCATCAAACCAGGGCACGCCCTGATCCGTAACGCCTTGCGTCTTACAAATATCGATGTACCACTCCACGATCTCGCCTTGATCATCAAACATCGCCGTCACTACGAAATGGGCACCTTTGGGATAATACTGCAGCCAGGTATAACCCTTGTCAGCGATCCGAAAAGTATGTCCCCCGTAGGTTTTCCATAACGGATCACGCAAGGCGAAAATACTGTACAGCGTGACATATCCCGTAAACTCATCGCTCTCCACATACTTGGATTTGAATTGACGATGGGTCACACGGCGCCAATTCGCGCGGTCTCCGAATTTTCGCTTCATAAATAAGATCCCTTTCAACACAATGTAATAACAGCTTACCATATTTGAAAGAGAGTCACAAAAACCATTTTCCCACTAAGAAAAACGTCTGTCGACGTACATTCAAAGTAGACAGACCGCGTTTAGCGGAAGTTTTTCTTGCGATATCAGGATGCCATTGCCCCGAAGTTTATACTTTCTGATATCTTAAAAAACAACCCCCAGTCACGCCTACGCGAGGACTGAGGGTTGATTCGCTTGAACAAAGACAGCAGATGAACAGCCGTTATCCTCCGGTTCCTACGGCTCCGTCCGTAGTTCCTGCTGGAATATCCGTGTTGCCGGTTCCGTCCCCGCCATCGGCCGGCGGAACGATCACACCTCCGTCATCATCATCCATGGGGAGATCATCCGTGGTGTTGCCTCCCCCGTTGCCTTGTCCGTTACCGTTGTTCCCATTCGAACCGTCATTACCGTTTCCATTCCCATTGCCATTTCCTCCATTGTTCTGGCCATTCCCATTCCCTTGGCCATTTCCTGGCGGGAAGCCTTGATCTCCGCCTCCGCCGTCGGGCAGATTAGGATCAAGAGGAGTACCTGGATCCGGTCCAACAGGCGTTTCGTCGGTTGGCGGTTCCACGCCGTCGATCAGCACTTGCGCAGTGTTCGAAGGTTCGCTCTCTACCGCATTCACCGGATCATACGCCGTGACGTAATACACATACCCAGTACCCGGTGTGACGCTGATATCTTCAGCCTCGGTCGTCACGGAATCCATAATATGAGTGAAGCTGGATTCGGATGCTTCCCGGCGGTAAATACGATATACCGCATCCGCGGTTTCAACGCCGGTCCAGCTGAGGGATACCGCTCCCGTATCCGGATTATAGGAGGCATTTAAACCTGTTGGCGCTGCGATTTCTGGCTCCTCCGGCTCTTCCGGCTGCAGGTTCTTCGGAACCGGGAACGGCTTCACAGGCTCACCCTTCAGCGCTTCCTTCATGACGGCGGCAAACAAGGCCGCGGTCTGGCCGCTGCTTCCGTTCAGCAAATGATCTTTGTCCGGCTTATCGTACCCCATCCAGACAGCCCCGGTCCACTCCGGTGTATAACCGACAAACCAGACATCACGGTTTTTGCTGCTCTTCAGCCCCGGGATCCCGTGTTGCGTTGTCCCTGTCTTACCGGCAACCGGGCGATCCAATTTAGCTCGTTTCCCGGTACCGTCGTTAACGACGTTTTGCAACATCGTGGTCATGTAATAAGCCGTTTGTTCACTGATGATCCGTTTTGGCTTAGGCGCATTGTATTTATATTTCTCCACGCCGTTGTGGTCAACAATCGATTTGATCGAGTATGGCTGATTGTACAGACCGCCATTGGCGAATACGCTGTAGGCACCGGCCATTTCGAGCGTGTTCGTACCGTAGGTTAAACCGCCCAGTGCGATGGCCAAGTTGCGGTCATTTTTGTCCATTTTAATCCCCATCGCCTCGGCATATTTGACCCCGGTGCTTACGCCAATTTCGTTCAGCAACCAGACGGCTGGGATATTCTCGGACTTCGTCAAAGCATCAGTCATGTTGATCGTCTTGGAATATCCATGCAGGTTCGTTGGGCAATAGTCGCCAAAGCACTGCTTCTCGTTGCTGATCTGCGAGTTTGGCGTAAATTTGCCGGATTCCAGAGCCGGTGCGTACGATACGATCGGCTTGAACGCCGAGCCCGGTTGACGGCGGCTGTCCAGTCGGCTGAACCCTTTGCGCTGATAATCCCGGCCGCCCAGCAAGGCGACGAGACTCCCATTTTGGTGGTTCATGATCACCATCGATGCCTGAACTGGTTGGTCATCTTTGCTCTTCTCAAAAAAATCGTCGTTCGCGAAAGCTTTCTCCAACGCTTTCTGCGCTTGTGCATCCATCGTCGTGTAGATCTTATATCCGCCGCGGTTCAACTCGTCCTCGGTTAGCCCAAATTTCTCCTCGGCTTCTTCCACGACATAATCTTTAAAGGCGATATAGCTTTGATTGGTAGCCGGCGGCTCGTAGTTGTAATCCACCGCCTTCGCTTCATCCCGTTGCTCCGCTGTAATATAACCTTCCTGATACATCAGCTCGAGTACCACGGCACGACGTTCTTTAGAAAGCTCAGGGTTTTTTAGCGGATTGTATCGAGACGGCCCCTTTGGCATCGCCGCTAGTGTAGCCATTTCCCACAAGTCAAGTTTATTCAAATCGCTTTTGCCGAAATACCGGATTGAGGCGGCCTTGATTCCATAGACCGTCCCCCCGAAGTTGATTCGGTTCAAATATAAGGTCAGGATTTCATCCTTGGTTTTGCGGCGTTCCAAGGCTAAAGCGATCGACATTTCTGTCGCTTTCCGGAAGAACGTTTTGTCTGCGCTCAAGAAAATGTTCTTCGCCAGCTGCTGGGTGATCGTACTGCCGCCTTCAACCAACGAGCGGGCGACGATATCTTTCACAGCCGCCCGGCCGATCGACCATAAATCCACACCCTTATGATCGAAGAAGCGGCGGTCTTCCGTTGCCACGAACGCTTGCTTCAACAGCTCCGGAATCTCGTCCGATTCCACGGGTTCACTCTTATCGATGGACAATTCGCCCATCAGTACCCCTTTGCGGTCATACACCTTCGTTGTTTCGTAAACCGTCAGCTTGTCCCCATTTTCCATCAGGATCTTCTCACCGCTGACCGTAATGTACATATAGCCTGCAATTGCGCAGAAGACCGCAAAAGCAATCGTAAAAAATGAAGTCCACAACACGCGTTTGGCCGTCAGCCTTTTCTTTTTATGAGCTTTCGGCGCTTTGTTCTTTTTGTCCGGCTTACCGCTTCGTTGCAGTCTTGATGGCCTTTGGCTAGACATGGTTTGTTCTGACTCCCTTCCTGCCATTTCACTTAAGTCGATGTTCAAAGATCGGCCGTTGCGGTTTGTTCTCTCTATCCTGTGCGTGAATGGAAATTCCCAACCACGAGCAGTGTTCAGTGGCGTAAGGTGCAGTCCCTTCCACTTTGAACCTATCATATCACCGCACAAGCGTTCGTTCGATGACGGAATCGATGATATCCGAGTGATTTTTGAACATCACCTGACCGAACAACAATTTCGGCAGACCCTAAGCTTCTGGCTTAAAAGTGCCTGGAAAGAAAAGAACAACCTTGGTTCAGGTTGCTCCATCTTCATCCTATACTCTTAACGTATTGAAGTTCAAAAAGTTTCAGCCTGATTTAATCCTCGTTTTGCGATTCCTGCATGAGCGATACATTCCGCAGCGGCTGGAACGTCGAGATCGCGTGCTTGTACACCATTTGCTGGCGGCCATCGCTGTCAATGACGATCGTGAAGTTGTCAAATGCTTTAATCGTCCCTCTGATCTGGAAGCCGTTCGTCAAAAATACGGTGACCGGGATGCTCTCTTTCCGTAATTGGTTCAAAAATGTATCCTGGATGTTAATGGTCTTATTCATAGCCGTACCCCCAATAGGAATCAATTAGTGTTTAGAATTATATTCAAGATCAGCGGGAAACTTTCCTGCTATTATAGCATGCGCTGACGCCAAAATCTCGGAAAAATTTTCGCCGTCGCCGACGTCAATCCATTGGATATCCTTCATATGGCGGAACCAGGAAAGCTGTCTCTTGGCAAAGCGGCGCGTATCCCGTTTCAACTTCTCGACCGCAGCATCCAACGGAACGCCGTCCACCAGATGTTCAACAATTTCTTTATACCCCAGACCTTGCATCGAAACGGAATCGCGGCTGTATCCTTTCTGCAGGAGTCCGCGAACTTCATCCACAAGGCCAAGCCGCAGCATCTCGTCAATTCGCCGTTCAATACGGTTATAAAGCATTTGGCGGTCCATTGTCAAACCGATGAGGCAAAGCTCGTAAGGGGATTGCTTCTGCTGTTTCTCCAGCTGGGACGATAAGGTCTCCCCCGTGATATGAAAAATCTCCAACGCCCGAATCACCCGACGCACATCATTCGGATGCAGACGTTCTGCAGATTTGGGATCGACCTCCGCCAATTTGGCGTGCAACGCTTCGACCCCGTGAGTTTCAGCGAACGCTTGCTGCTGAGCACGAAATTCTTCATCTGCCCCCGCTTCCGTAAATTGAAACTCATAACAGACCGATTCAATGTAGAGCCCCGTCCCGCCAACGATAAAGGGCAAATGCCCGCGTTCGGTAATCTCCGGGATCAGCTTGCGGCACCACTCCTGAAATAATGCGACGGAGAACGGTTCGTCGGGATCCAGCACATCGATGAGATGATGCGGAATGCCGCCCATTTCTTCCTTGGTGATTTTGGCGGTGCCGATGTCCATCCCCCGGTAGACCTGCATGGAATCGCCGGAAATGATTTCGCAAGACAGGTCCCGCGCCAGCTCGATGCTGAGCTTCGTTTTGCCGACCGCTGTTGGGCCGAGCAGCACAAGCAGTTTCGGTTTATCGTTTCGGGTCAAGCGAAATCACTCCATAAGCAATTTTAGTATGGGAGCGGTTGATCGCCTGAAACCCAAGTCGATCAAATTCACTGCTCCCGCGCTTCTCTTTCAGGACAACCGCTTTCCGAGCAACCCGGCAAGCCTCCTTCACCGCCTCCGGATCAAGTTGATTTGGATTAGCAAACGCCCGCAGCGGTGAAATGGACGACGATTCCGTGATGGGATCGCGGAACATCGGGTCGAAGTAAACGATATCTGCGCTCTTGTCGGGCATCGCCCGGAGCGCGTCCAAGTGGTTCGTATGTACTGGTTCGATCCGCCGCAGCGCTTCGTCAAAAGCCGGCAGACCGGACTCGTAGTGCTTCAGCCCTTCGTACAGCAAGGCCCAAAGCGGCAAGGAATCCTCCAAGGCCAATACCTTCCCCTCAGCCCCTGCAGCAATCGAAAAGATCATCGCATCGGCCCCGAGTCCTGCCGTACCATCGATGATGACGTCGCCGGGAACCACTCCGGCAGCGTCCAGCATCGCGTCGCTTTCCCCTTTAAACAGCCGTTTCGCCCGGACAAACGCCATGCTGGGGTGAAACGTCATCGTTTCCCGGCCGGTCCGATGCAGACGGGCTCCTTGCTCCAGGACCACCAGAATGTCGCTGTCGCCATGACGTTCGGCCAACCGGGCGAGCGATGTCCGGCCGCGCGGGACATACGGAACGCGGGCCAACTGGGCTAGTTCCCGCGCCCTGAGCACGACGGCGGGCGATTCATGGTCTCCCGTGGTAATTAACATGATGAATTCCTCCGTTTGCGTTGGTTACATGACCCGCTTAAACAGCTTCTCCAAATCATACGTGGAGAACGAAACGATGATCGGCCGCCCGTGCGGGCAGGTGTACGGCTGTTTGCAGGCAGCCAGCCGGCGAATCAGCGTGTTCGCCTCTTCCGGCGTCAGCTTTTGGTTCGCCTTGATCGACGCCTTACACGAGACCATCGTGGATGAAGCCTCTCGCAGCTTGGCCAGGTCGATGGCCCGTTCGTTCAGCACCCATTCGGCCATTTCTTCAATAATGCTCGCTTCCTCTCCTTGCGGGAACCAGTACGGATGCGCAACCACACGGAAGGTGCCGCCGCCGAAGTGCTCGAGCACAACCCCAACCTGTTCGAACCAGTGCAGTCGCTCCTGCAGCTTGGCGCTGTCCGATGGGGTAAATTCCAAGGTAATCGGAATGAGCAGCTCCTGGGAAGCATCGGCCGGGCGGCCAAACTTCTCGTAATAGTATTCGTAATTTACGCGTTCGTGTGCGGCATGCTGGTCGATGATATAGAGCCCCTGATCGTTTTGGGCGATCAGGTAGGTCCCGTGATGCTGTCCGATCAAGGACAGCTCGGGAAACGCCGGAAGCTCCGGCGCCGCCGCAGGCGAGCCGTACAACGCTTCCGGCATCTCCTGCAGCCGCTCGGGTGGCAGCGGCTGCCGCTCGCCGCCGCCCCCGTAGGCGGCGGCGCTTGGTTGGCCAAGCCCGCCTTGCGGCTTGGCCTGGCTTGGCGCGGCGCCGTACGTGCCGGCGCCGGCTGCGCCCCGCTCCCGCAGCGTCCGGCCTTC
>NZ_JALXVO010000079.1:0-13656 GCF_025151705.1 Paenibacillus sp. p3-SID1389
TTCACTTCGTGATGGGAAGCCGATTTTAAATCCACCTTACTAAGGAAGAAGGGTTAGGATATGTATGAACGGGAACACCGTAATCCAACTGTCGCACCGGTCCAAAATCCCGCCATGACCCGGCAACAGCTTGCCGGAATCCTTGATGCCATATACACGCTTGTAAGCCGATTGGATCAAGTCGCCAAATTGGCCGACAACTGCCGCAGATATCCCGATCAGCACGGCTCGTCCAATCGTAAGCAACCCGCCGGAAGCGAGCGCAAAGATCACCGCAACGATGACCGCCAGCAAAACGCCGCCCAGCGCCCCTTCAACGGTTTTATTCGGACTGATCGCAGGCCAGAGCTTATTCTTCCCAAACCGCCGTCCAGCAAAATAAGCCCCTGCATCACTGCTCCAGATCGACGCGAGCATCAGAAACGTCCAGAATAAGCCGTGACCGTCGGGTGTATTGCGTGTTTCTGCAATCGCCGCAAATCCGATGCCGACGTAAACCATCCCAAGATAGAGCAAGGCGATTTGACCGATTGGGATCTCGTTCTTACTGATCACGGTTACCGCAAGGAAGAGCAGCATAAATAACCACAGCACCGCCATATCGCTCAGCGGTCGGTCGATCTCAAGCAGCCGCCACGGAAACGTAAGATAAACCACGCCTAAATAACCCAGGATGGCCGTGCCCTGGAATGCTGGGATGCGCGTCATACATACGAATTCGTAATATCCGATGAGCGCCATAAGCATAATGAGTACATGATAGAGAGTTCCGCCAAGCCAGCACATTCCGAGGAAAAAGCCGCCGGCAATGATCCCCGTTATCAAACGCTGTTTCACCAGTCTACACCTTCCATCGCTAGGTTAATCCGCCGTACCGCCGCGTGCGGCGTTGATACTCCGCCACTGCTTGAACCAAATGCTCCTTGCTGAAATCCGGCCACAGGATATCCGTGAACCAAAGCTCACTATACGCCGTTTGCCATAACATAAAGTTACTTAACCGCAGCTCTCCGCTCGTACGAATCAGCAAATCCGGATCAGGCAACCCGGCGGATAACAGCCGGGATTCAATCGTCTCTGGCGTAATGTCCTCCACCGACAGTTCCCCGGATTGCACAGCCTTCGCAATCCCCTTGACGCTTTCCGTAATCTCGCGACGGCTGCCGTAATTTAAAGCAAAATTCAAGATCAAGCCGGTATTGTGCTTCGTCCGCTCAATCGCTTCCTCCATTGCCGCAATCGTATGCGCGGGCAGCTCATCCGTATGTCCCATCATGCGAACCTGGACGTTCTTTTCAACCAATTCATCCAGCTCGATCGCCAGAAACTCCTGCGGAAGCGACATCAAATAGTCCACTTCATCCTTCGGCCGTTTCCAATTTTCCGTTGAGAAAGCATACAACGTCAAAATGGAAATGCCAAGTTCGTCAGCAGCGATCGTTGCCCGCTTTACCGCTTTCATCCCCGATCGATGGCCGACGATTCGCGGCATACCAAGCCTGCGCGCCCATCTTCCGTTCCCGTCCATAATAATCGCAACATGTTTCGGGATATTGTCCGGGGACAGGCTGACGGATGCCCCAGGATTTTTCTTTTTCCGCCAAGGTTGAAATAACTTGATCATTCCTTTTCCTCCAGCCGATGATGAAAAAGAGACAAAACCCCACCGTAATAGGAGGGGCAGCTTTTTTGTCTCTTAGACTTCCATGATCTCTTTTTCTTTCGCAGCGAGGACCTTATCCACTTCCGCGATAAATTTATCTGTCGTTTTCTGAATGTCTTCTTGATGCCGACGCGATTCATCCTCAGAAATGTCGGTTTTCTCTAGCTTCTTGATGTCGTCGTTCGCATCGCGGCGAATGTTGCGGATCGCCACTTTCGCTTCCTCACCGAATTTCTTCGTCATCTTCACAAGTTCGATCCGACGCTCTTCCGTCAAGGCAGGAATCGTCAAGCGAATGGACGAACCATCGTTTGCAGGCGTTAATCCGAGATCGGATTTTTGAATCGCCCGCTCAATTTCCGATAGCGACGATTTGTCCCAAGGCTGGATCAGCAACGTCCGGGAATCCGGCGTGTTGATATTGGCCAACTGGTTGATTGGCGTCGGCGAACCGTAATAATCAACCTGAATGCGATCAAGCAGCGAAGGCGTAGCTCTACCGGCGCGCAGCGTCGAAAGATCTCTTCTCAGCGCCTGAATCGCTTTCTCCATGCGTTCTTCGGCATGTTTCTTAATCGTTTGCGGCATTAATCTACACTCCCTTTGACGATCGTCCCGATTTTTTCACCGAGAACGACGCGTTTAATGTTCCCTTGTTCGGTAATCGCAAAAACAATCAACGGAATATCATTGTCCATGCACAGCGAGGACGCCGTAGAATCCATGACACCAAGGTTCTTGTTCAGCACATCCAAATACGTGAGAGATTCGTACTTCACCGCGTTTGGATCTACAAACGGATCTGCGGAGTAAACGCCATCCACCTTGTTCTTTGCCATCAGGATGACTTCTGCCTCAATTTCAGCTGCGCGCAGCGCTGCAGTAGTATCCGTGGAAAAGAACGGATTACCCGTACCCGCCGCGAAAATCACAACCCGCCCCTTCTCCAAGTGACGAATCGCCCGGCGCCGGATATAAGGCTCGGCAATTTGCTGCATCGCAATCGAGGTTTGCACCCGAGTTGGCACATCGATTTGCTCAAGTGCGTCCTGCAGGGCCAGGGAATTCATTACGGTCGCGAGCATTCCCATGTAATCCGCCGTTGCGCGATCGATCCCTTTGGCACTCCCGGCAATCCCGCGCCAAATGTTGCCACCGCCGCATACGATGGCAACCTGTACGCCTAACTCGACGACTTCCTTCACCTGTTGGGCAATGGATGCGATCGTATCAGCGTCGATCCCGTAACCGTTTTGACCGGCTAATGACTCCCCGCTAACCTTTAAGACAACACGTTTAAACACTGGCTGTTCCAAATGTATACCTCCACATCGAACTCTTTCGCGGGTTAAAAAAGAAGGAACACGGCGTGTTCCAACTTTCCTTCACATGTATGTGAGATCGTTTTGCTTACTTGTTCACTTGGGACATAACTTCTTCTACGAAGTTGTCCACTTTCTTTTCCAGACCTTCACCCAGTTCGTAGCGAACAAAACGACGGATGGAGATGTTTTCACCGATCGTGCTGATTTTTTCTTTCAGCAATTGCTCAATCGTTTTGTCTGGGTCTTTAACGAAAGCTTGTTCCATCAAGCAGAACTCTTCGTAGTATTTGCCGATGCGGCCTTCAACCATTTTTTCAACGATTTTTTCAGGTTTGCCTTCGTTCAGCGCTTGAGCTTTCAGAATTTCCTTCTCTTTCTCGATTTCCTCTTGTGGAACTTCTTCACGACGAACGTAGCGAGGGCTCATCGCAGCGATATGCATTGCAACGTCGCGTGCAAATTCTTTGAACTGTTCATTCTTCGCAACGAAGTCTGTTTCTGTGTTGATCTCAACCAGAACACCGATACGGCCGCCTGCATGGATATAAGATTCAACAACGCCTTCTGTCGCGATCCGGCCAGCTTTATTCGCTGCAGCAGCCAGACCTTTTTCACGCAAGAGTTCAACAGCTTTCGTCATATCGCCGTTAGCTTCTTCCAACGCCTTTTTGCAGTCCAGCATTCCCGCGCCGGTTTTTTCACGTAGTTCTTTGACCGATTTTGCATCAACAGCCATGTTTAATTCCCTCCATATCGATATATCGGGGATATCCCCTGTAACTGTGTAGGCATAAAACCATCTGCAGATGGAATAAGATCGTACTGCAGAAGCTTCTATCCCGTCCATTTCCTTTAAAAAAAGGGTAGTGAGAGGTTTGACACCTACCAACCACCCTTTTCATTTAATTTATCGATTTAGCGTATGGCCAAAGCCATTAAGCCGTCGTTTGTTCGCCTTGATGAGCTTCGATCACGGCATCCGCCATTTTACCCGTCAACAGTTTTACAGCGCGGATCGCGTCGTCGTTACCCGGAATGACGTAGTCGATTTCGTCCGGATCGCAGTTCGTGTCTACGATACCTACAATTGGGATACCCAATTTGCGAGCTTCGGCAACTGCGATACGTTCTTTACGAGGATCGATTACGAACAGAGCGCTTGGCAAGCTCTTCATGTTCTTGATCCCGCCCAGGAATTTCTCAAGACGTTCTTTCTCTTTGCGAAGAATGATAACTTCTTTCTTCGGCAGAACGGTGAAAGTACCGTCTTCTTCCCAAGTTTCGAGTTGTTTCAAACGATCGATCCGTTTTTGAATCGTTTGGAAGTTCGTCAGCGTACCGCCCAACCAACGTTGGTTAATGTAGAATTGACCAGCGCGTTCAGCTTCTTCTTTAACAGAATCTTGAGCTTGTTTCTTCGTGCCTACGAACAGAATGGTGCCATTCTCTTCAGCAATGCTTTTTACGAAGTTATAAGCTTCTTCCACTTTCTTGACCGTTTTTTGCAGGTCAATGATGTAAATTCCGTTTCTTTCGGTGAAGATATAACGATCCATTTTCGGGTTCCAGCGACGAGTCTGGTGACCGAAATGAACACCTGCTTCAAGCAGTTGTTTCATGGAGATTACTGCCATCTTCACGCACCTCCTAGTTTGGTTTTTTTGATGCTTCCTCCGCAGGTTTCATTTCCCGCTAAGACTCCCTCAATCGCGAGCACCCTTAGCGAAATCATCCTGCGTGCGTTATAACACCGTCAATTAATATACCATAACTAAAATAGGGATGCAACCAAAGTTTGACGCAAAATGACAGCAACATAAAAAGGCGCCTCAGGCGCCTTTTTATACATCTATTTATTTGCTTCCGGAAGCCTTTATGGAGATTTTTGAAATAATCGAATCATAACTTTCGCCAACTTGAAAAGTATAGGTGCCTGCGCGAACCTTGCGGTTGATTTTCTTATTGATTGCAGTTTTCAGAAACGCATCTTGATCCTCAATTACCCCGGCTTGCTCCAGGCCTTGAGCTACGCCTTCCAGCGTTGTCCCAGCCACAATCTTGTATTCCACTGTCGCTGGTTGTGGCGGGTTTGGAGCAGCGGGCTCGTTCGTTCCTCCGGCATTGGGATCAGAAGATGCCGATCCTTCCCCTGCTTCTGGAGCGTCAGGAGCTTTCGGAGACGCAGGTGCATCTGGCTGATTAGGATCCGCCGGTGTTGCATCATCGTTCTCACCCTCATTCCCAGCCGAATCCGATGATTGCCCGGAACGCTCCAACCATTCCTCTTCCGTTAACAATTCCTGATCCGCCTCCACGACCTTCAAACCGGCCAGCACGGCAGCGCGTTCGATTTCCTCCTTCGATTGGAGATCATTTTTGCTGCCTTGTCCAATCAGCATAAGCTGCAGCAGTAAAGCCCCGGCGATGAGTCCGCACCCCAAACCAAGCATAAACTGGCGGTTTTTCATCATCGGGACTCCTCCTTCTTGGCCAGCTGCAGAATCAGCTGAACCTCCCCACGTTGTAAGCCCGTCGCTTTGGCGATCATATCGATCGACTTCCCTTTGTCATACAACTCGAACAGTTCGGGATAACGATCCCGAACCAGATCTTGTTGCGGCAACTCCGGTTCATCCGGTTCCGGAGCTGGTTCTGCAGGCAAATGATCGGACTCCGCAGCAACCGCAGCCTCAAGTTGAGGTTGGATAACTAGCGGGGCATCCACAGGCCCTGAGGATGCAGCATGAATCGGCTTCTCCTTCAAGTTTTGCTCCACAAGTTCAAGCCGTGCTTCCGTTTGCTTGGCGTAAGCTTCTGCATCCCCCAAACGTTGACGCAACTCGGCAATCTGCTCCTGCTGAGCTAACTGTTTGGAGGTTAAATCCTGCTTCATCTTCGCAACCATATCAATTAATTCTTGGTTTTCATTTTCGATTTCCGCCATGTACTGCTCCAAAGTGGCCTCCAGCTCCCTGGCCATTTCCGCTTTGGGTGCCGCTGCTTGGCGTCCTGGCAACAGCAGGGCATAGACAAGCGCCGCTGCCCCAAGCAACACAATGTAAAACCAAGGCTCTCCAAATGACAATCTAATCCTCACCCTTTGCGTTCATGTGGTCTCCTTTATAAAGACAAGTCGATATGCTTGCCCTTATAAGGATGTTCCGCCTTATGATGTCCTTGTCCTTGCTCGTCCGGCTTGTCCTGGGAGCTGCCGTGTTCCTGCTCCGATGTGAAAGAACCTTTCCCTTCGCGCTTTACCGTCGTATTATGAGCACTCTCATCAACGTTAGCGCTGCGCCGGCGCTCAATCTCGCTATCCTTTAACCCTTGAAGCGATAACAGACTTTGGTCATGAAGAGGCCGTTGCTGCTGATCATGTTGTACACGCCCCGCCTCGCTTGTCCGAGGGACTGCGATTTGCATTTCCACGGGTTTCATATTCATGGGATCACCTCAAGATTCAACGAAGGGAATGGATAAATCGAAAAAGCTTCCTTGGCATACCAGGTCTAGATGAGAGGAGACATAGAAATATCCCCTTCGCTAAAATAGAAAGTCATTCGCGAAATGGGCTCCTTAATGTACTTGGTATATCGTCCAATGACGATCTTGGAACCGCCATAAATCATTTTAAGGACTTCAACTCTAGCTTTCCCCGTATCCTCAAGTGCCTTCTCGATCGTCAGAATGCGTTCCTTCATCAGGTTCAGTTCCTGGGTGTTCGATTTCTTGGTCATATTCAGCTTCGCACGCATCTCGAGCTTGTCCTGCGGCAATTTACCCATGGAAGCCAGCTGATCAAGCAGCGTAAGCGCCTTCTCCGTCTTGTCCAAGTTGGCCAACTGGTCCTTGACCTGCTGCCGAAGTTCCAGCAGTTCATTCCGTAATTCAGGTAATGCACCAACTTCGATTGAGGTTAATGTCGACATCGGATTCCCAATAACTCGGGCAACCACTTTCTCCCCAGCTTGAATGTTCCCGCCAACGATCAATCCCTTAGCTCCGTTACAAATAACATCCTGACCAGCACTAATGTTGGAGTGCATAATACTTTGGGACACGATCACGTCTTTTCCCGCATGGACATTACCATCTTGGATAAACGAGCTTTTTACGTTTTGCCCCGCCTTAATCAGGCCTTTATTATATCCGATGATACCTCCGGAGATTTCGATAGAACCGTCTGCAATCAACTCAGCTCCCTCTACTCCGCCTATGACGCGAATATCCCCGGCAGCACTAATGCGAAAGCCTGTCAGCACATTCCCGCGGACAACAACCGTTCCGACGAAATCGATATTTCCAACACCGTAATCGACGTCTCCGTTAATCTCGTAAACCGGGAACACATTAAGCTTCCCCTTTTCCGTTCGCGTCACCAGACCGTCGATGGCGGCATACATTGCGGTCTGTTCCGCATTTAACACAACGTTCTTGCCCACTTTAAATCGTGCTTCTTTACCTTCTCGGCAGGGGATCGCTTCGCCCGTCACCGCCGTTCCAGGGCGCCCTGGAACTGGGGGTACCAACTCAGCAATCAGTTGTCCTTTACGGATGTTATTAAGCCGCGTCACATCCTTCAAATCAACTTTGCCGTCTTCCGTTTCAACCGGCCGATGTTGATTCTCCTCGTCGATGGAGATGGCATAGCGGATAAACCCGTTTTCCCCATGAACCGGCTCTTGCCCCATCGCGATCGGCGTTTTGCTAAAGAAGTATTCCTTAGGATTGGCTGCAAATCGCTTGACGATATCCTCCTGAACCCCATATTTAATGCCTTCGCTCCGCAGGAAGTGAAGCAGCTCATCCGGGGTACATGAAAAATCATCTTCTTTCTTCAGAAATTGCAGATAGGCTACAGTCTTATCATCGTTTAACGTCACGCTCAAGATCTGTTTTAAATTATCCAAAAGCTCCACGAAGCCGTCCCCCTCATCATTCACTCGCTTAAAATAACTCGTCAGTCTTCAGCCAGCAACAAATCGCGTTGCTTCTCCAAACTGCCCCGAAGGCGCAAAATCGCCTTAGAGTGTAATTGCGAAATCCGCGAGGGTGACAAAGACATGACCTCGGCGATTTCGCTCAAGGATAAATCCTCATAATAGAGTAGGGAGACTACTGTACGTTCCTTCTCGGTCAACTTCTCAATCCCTTTTGCAAGGGATTCACGAAGATAGAACTCCCTAACCTTATAATCCGGGTTTTTTGCCTTTTCGTCAACGAGTAAAGTAAGACGAGTCTCCGATTCTTCTTCGCGGATAGGATCCTCCAGCGAGCATAGGGTCATCACGGCAACTTCCTGAAGCATACTTTGAAATTCCTTCTCGCTTACATTGAGATAGGAACTCATCTCAGCGTCAGTGACGGAGCGGAGATATTGCTGCTCTAAATGTTGATAACCTTCTTCGATTTTCTTGGCTTTCTCTCTCACGGATCGGGGAACCCAGTCCCCTTGCCGCAGGCCGTCCAAAATCGCCCCCCGTACCCGCCAAGATGCATAGGTTTCGAACTGAAGTCCCCGTTTGTAGTCAAACTTTTCGACCGCATCGATCAATCCCATAACACCGTTGCTGGCGAGATCGTCCTTGGATACGTTTTTGGGCAAACCGACAGCGAGACGTCCTGAAACGTAGTCGACAATGGGCAGATATTTCTCGATAAGTTGTTTCTTGGCCTCTAAATCACCGTGCTCTTTCCAACTTTCCCAAAGGTCGGCATGATTTAGAGTGGATGTCTTCCGCTCGTTCAATTGCCTTCACCCTCCTTATTGTTCTGTCAGGTGACGAACGACCTTAACCAGCTCTTCAGGATCTTTGCCGTCAGGTGTCTTCACTAATTTTGGCGGATTTAGCGGCGCAAATTGCTTCTCCACATCCGAAGCAGCCGGAGTTGGCTTTAACAGATCATTGAGCTGCTCGCTTTCGTCCGGCGTCAGCAAGTCGAGATTCGTGCCCTTGCCCTCCTCAGATGCGTGGTCAACCTCCGGAGCAGGAGCATAATCCCCTGGCATTTCCTTCAGGAACCCCAACATCCAGTTGGCCGCAAACGCCAACAGAAACCAAACGGCAAACGAAATAAGCCCTCGTACAAAGCTGGTCATGAACAAATTGTTTCCTGCCGAAACGGCATACGTAATTAGAAAACCGATAAAGCCCGACAACAAGTAATATCTCAATTTTCCTGGCATGGCTACAATTCCTTTATCCCCATTTGTACACTTCGCACATATAAGATCCCTGTCATGCTGTCCAGTTCGATCGTTCGGCCGTAATTGCCGCCCGTATCCTCTGCAAGCAATGGAATGCCGAGCTCAGACAGCTGCTCTTTACAGGACTCCACATTACGTGGACCAATCCGCATCGTGTCATTGCTGCCGGCAAAGGTAAACATTTGCGATCCTCCAGCCATCTTGGCTACCAGTCGGCTTGGCCCTGCACCAAGATCCAGCAGTTTCCGGTAGAGTGCCGGAATGGCTGTATCTGCATATTTAGCGATATTTAACGCCCCTTCCCGGGCGATGTCCGAGGAAGGCAACATCACATGCGCAAGACCGGCAATTTTAAGCTGCGGGTCGTATAAGGTTAATCCTACACAGGAGCCTAGGCCGGTTGTACGTATCAATCCCTGCTGAGTAATGACATTCAACTCGGCCATGCCTACCTTGACGACGTACTGCTCATCGATCATGATCAATTGGTACTCCAAGCGCTGCAAAAATTTTGGCGAATGAATCCGGATCCGGAATGAGGAAGAACTGACCTTCCACCTCATCTTGACCTTCAATAAATTTCGTGTCGATCAGCAGGGCGGAATCCCCCATTTCACCAAATTGCAGGAGTCCGTAACTCAAGATCGCACCCGCCATATCTAGAGCTAAAGCAGGTACAGTAGGCGACATTTGCAAGGAGGTGAAATCGGCGAGCGAGGATAAATACGAGCCGGCTAAAATATTACCGATTTCCGATAACGCCGACCATTCCATCTCAGAGAAGGTTTCACCATTATCCACCGTGATGCCGGCCAAGCGAGTCAGCAGCTTCTTCGCCGCTTCCGGGCTTAGGATGAAAAACAAATTGCCCGGCGCATCGCCTTCTACTCGGAAGAATACAGCCAGCACCAAGTTTTCCGCGCCGCCAACACGATCGGCAATCGCTTCAAACGGGAGCATTTGGACCATCGGAACGGCCATATCGATCGGCTTGTCCAGCAACTTGGACAAAGCCGTAGCGGCATTTCCCGCCCCGATATTGCCGACCTCCTTCAAAATATCGATTTTGAAGTCTTCGAACCCTCTGAACAAATCCACGGTACTAGCCCTCTAAGCTTTCTAATTGAATAATTTCCTTCCGGCTGAGCACTTCCGACAAATTCAACATCACCAACAGCCGATCCTCGGAAATCCGGGCTACCCCATGCAGATATTTCGCTTTGATACCGCCAACAACATCCGGCGGCGAGTCGATCAAGTCAGTATTCAGGTCGATCACATCATTAGCAGAGTCAACGATGAAACCAACCTCCATTTCATTAGCCGAGACAATAATGATCCGGGTTTGATCCGTATATTCCGTCTCCGGCAATCCAAAGCGACCGCGCAAATCGATCACCGGAATGACGACGCCGCGCAGATTAATCACGCCTTTAACAAATGAATAGGTCTTCGGAACGCGCGTGATCGGCATCATGCGTTCGATCGTTTGGACTTTGTCCACGTCGATCCCGTATTCTTCATGCCCCAACTTAAATACGATAACTTTTAATTCCTCTCCCATGTGGAAACCCTCCCTTAGAGTGTATAACAGACCTTATTTAATGAAGGCGTTTGGATCGATGATGAGCGCTACCTGACCATCCCCCAAGATCGTTGCACCAGCAACCCCTTGAATCGAAGGCAGATATTTGCCCAGGTTCTTAATGACGATTTCGCTTTGGCCAATGAAATCCTCAATCGCTAGGGCAGCTAGCCTGTCGCCTTTGCGGATCACGACGATTTCTGTCTCCTCTTCATCGCTTTCAGAGAAGCCCGGTATGTCAAACAGCTTCGCAAGCGACATGTATGGAATATGGGTATCGCGATAAGCCACCATCGTATAACCGTGGACTTCTCGAATCTGGTCGCGCCGGATTAAGCCGGTTTCGACGATGGAGGACAGCGGAATCGCATATTTTTCTTCCCCAACCTTAATGAGCATTGCCGAAATAATCGACAAAGTCAGTGGAAGCTGTACGGAAAACTTCGTGCCGACACCCAGCTTCGATTCCACCGAAACGACGCCGCTTAAGGATTCGATTTTGGATTTGACGACGTCAAGTCCAACCCCGCGTCCAGAAATATCGGAGATGACCTCGGCTGTACTAAAGCCCGGAGCGAACAAGAGCATGTACACCTGCTCGTCCGTCATCGAGGCAGCTTCGCTCTCCTTGACGATGCCGTTCTTAAGCGCTCTTTGCAGAACCTTATTACGGTCAATGCCGTGTCCGTCATCTTCGATTTCAATAAACACATGGTTGCCGCTGTGGAAAGCCCGCAACTGAATTGTCCCGGTTTCCGGTTTGCCTGCAGCAATCCGTTCAGCCGTAGATTCTACCCCATGGTCGACGGCATTCCGAAGCAAATGCACGAGTGGATCTCCAATTTCGTCGATGACCGTGCGATCCAATTCGGTTTCGGCCCCTACGATGTTCAGATCGATTTTCTTGTCGAGCGATTTCGCCAGGTCGCGAACCATCCGCGGGAAGCGGTTGAACACGGTATCGACCGGAACCATCCGCAGCTTCAACACGATGTTCTGCAAGTCGCTGCCGACACGGCTCATATGCTCAACGGTTTCCGTTAAGTCGCTTCGTTTGACTTCGGTAGCCAGCTGCTCCAAGCGAGCACGGTCAATCAACAATTCGCTGAGCAGATTCATGAGCACGTCCAGCCGGTCGATATCTACCCGAATTGTACGGGCAGGAGCGGAGGCACCTCCAGCTGGGCGAGCATTTGCTTTTGCTTCAGGTGCTGCAGCTGGTTTAGCTGGAGCGGATTGGGCTTTGGTCTGAGCTGGAGCAGGAGCTGGCGCTGCAGCTTCGGCTGCCGCAGCTGCCTCCTTCGAACCGGCATTCAGTTGTGCCAAAGTTTCATGATCCAGCGCTGCAACTTGTGCCGTATCGATTTCCGACAGATTCATAATCATGCTTTGAATCTCGGCAGAATCTTTTTGAGTTATGTAATAAAGGGAAAAGCTTCGATCAAATTTCTCTTGCTCAATATCCTGTACAGATGGCGAAGACTTCACGATTTCCCCGAATCGTTCCAGGAGATCAAAGACGAGGTAGGCGCGTGCTGCTTTCAATTGACAATCCTCTCGGATCGCCACTTCAATGTACAACACTTTATGTCCTTCCGTGATGGACTGCTCCAAGACGGAAAATTGATATTGATCCAGTTGGATGGCCGATGCACTGTTCGCCGCGGATCCACCTGCTGCCGGCTTGCTTGCCGCCGCACTTCCGCCTTCCGCAAAATCCCCGCGTACGATGGATTGCAGCGCGTCAACGATTTCACTGACGTCCGCTTTCCCTTCGCCGCCTTGGGTAATGTCCTGCACCATCATTTGCAGCGCATCCAAGCTCTTAAACAGAGTGTCGAAGATAAACTCCTGCATTTTCAGCTTCTCGTTCCGGACGAGGTCCAGCACGTTCTCCATCTGGTGCGTGAGCGAGGACAAATCCTCGAACCCCATCGTCGCTGCCATCCCCTTCAGCGTATGCGCCGATCGGAAGATGACTTGAACGATGCTGATATCCTCAGGGTTGTTTTCCAGCTCCAACATTTTTTCGTTTAATGATTGCAAATGATCGTTCGACTCATCGATAAACATGGATAAATACTGATTCATGTCCATGGTGAGGCACCTCCTCCAAGAGATTCCGTTAATAACTCATTTTCGTGGTGAGCTAAAAAAGGGTTAGGATCTTTACAAGCTGGCTTTTTTAGCTACTTCTTGTACAAGCTTAGGGCCAATCTCGTATAGCGGTAATACATGGCTGACGCATTTCAGTTCGATTGCCGAGCGCGGCATACCGAATACGACGCACGTCTCTTCGCTCTCGGCAATAGTGGAAGTCACGCCAGCGTCATAAAGCCGCTTCATGACTTTCGCCCCGTCGCTGCCCATCCCCGTTAGCAGTACAACATGACGTTTCAGTGCTTGCAGCGGGAGCAGCGATTCATACAAGACGTCCACCGAAGGTCGATGTCCGTTGCAAGGCTGGTCGGTCGTCAAATGTACGCGATAACCGCCTGCCGGACTAGGCACGACGTTCATATGGAAACCTCCCGGAGCAATGTATGCCGTCCCACTTTGCAGCTCCTGGCCTTGCTCCGCCTCAACGACGTTGAGCTCGCATAAGCTGTTCAGCCGCTGAGCGAGCGACTTGGTAAAGTTCGGCGGCATATGCTGCACGATGACAATCGGTGCCGGAAAGTCCCCCGGGATTTTCTCCAAGACGGCTTTGAGCGCCTTGGGGCCCCCGGTTGAAGTACCGATCGCAACAAGATCGGTGAACTCCTCTGGAGGGCGTCCGCAGCGGGGACGCCCTCTGCCGGCATCGCCGCCCGCCTTCTCCCGGGCGGCGGCCACTTCCGCCGCCGGCTCAAGCCGCGGCGGCGATGTGGGCCTT
>NZ_JALXVO010000008.1:0-120035 GCF_025151705.1 Paenibacillus sp. p3-SID1389
GAAGATGTGGTTGCCGATTTGAAGCTTCTGCGGACGCGACCAAATCCATTTGCTTGTCGCTGTTTTTGGATTGAAATAATAAAGCGAACCGTAGGACGGATCCCAACCTCTGACCGCATCCAGTGCAGCTAGATAAGCCGTGCGGTCCGGTGTAAGCCAAATTTGTCCGTCATCGACCGCCGTAAAGGCGCCCGGTTGAAACACGACACCGTTGATTGTATCAGGGAATAAAGACGATTGAATCCGATTCATGACGACGGCACCCACCGCCACTTGTCCGGTATACGGCTCACCTCGAGCTTCACTATAAATCACTCGGGCCAACAGATCCATTTCGCTTTGATTTAGCGAATATTTTCTCAGCGCCGCCCAAGTCTGGGGGCCAGCCACACCGTCAACCTGAAGCCCGTAACGCGACTGGAACGTACGCACGGCTTGTTGCGTTTTTGTCCCGTAATATCCGGTAAGTTGTTCATTGAAGATGCCCAGCGCCTTCAGTCGGTATTGAAGATCCCAGACATCCCCGCTCGTGGAGCCCAGCTTCAGCGTCCCGGAGGCTGCCTGCGTTGGCGCTGCTCCGCCCAACAGGCCTACCGAGAGCACGATCACAAAGAGTAAAAGGAATCCTCGGAATTTGTTCATTTTGGGTGACCTCCTTTCCCTACAACATTGTAGGGAAGACTGTAGAGCGGGACAACCTACAACTTTTGGCATTCAGCGGGAAGTCAGGGAAGGGGTGAGAAAAAAATCCCCCTCAAAGGTTGAGGGGGAGACAGGTTTCCGGCTAACTGGAGCTATGTCTTCTCGATTTGTAATAACCGGATCCCATGTAGCCGTGGCGGTGCTTGTAGTCGGAGGAGGAGCGTCCCATCATCGGCCGAGTGTACCCGTGGCTGCTGCTGTAGCGCTTACCGTAATGTCTAGCCGAGCTGCCGTAATGCCTTCGATGGCTATGCGTAGCGGAATGAAGTAATTTATTCAGAAATCTTCTCAGCATGTCATGTCCCTACCTTTCTGATATGAAATCCTTACATTCTATTGTATTCGTTGTTGGACATAAAAGAAAACGGACGTTCCGCCGCCTGGGACAAAAAGACGCGCATGGCCTTAGCAGCTTCTAAAGCGTCCGCAAAGGGCTGGCGCAGTTGGAGCAGCCGCTCAATGATTTCGATCAGGGAGTGGGAGAGGGGCAGCTCTTCCTGCCAGCTTAGATCCTTAGCGTTTGTGGCGGAGCGAGAGGATTCAAAGGCAGAGTAGAGCAAGAACAGCATAAAATGGCCGACATCCACCAGATCCGATTGCGGCTCCGCCGGGCTCTGTAAACGAGTCACATATGGACTTGACCCGATGGACCCACGAAATGACTTAACTTCCAGCAGTGACAACGGTGGTTCACCCATCGCGCGGGCCAACCCAAAATCGATTAGGCTGAGTTGTCCCTCCTGCAGCAGGATGTTAGGCATTCGCAAATCAAGATGAACGAATCCCTGCTGATGGATGTACCCGATCAGCTCCAGCAGCTGCAGGGTGATTTGGGCACTATCTGCTTCGCCAAAGCGTTGTCCTTGCTCAAAAATCAAATCCTCCAGCGTTGATCCTTCCACCAAGGACATCACCAAAAAGGAATGACGTTTATTCGTAATCCATTCTTTAAAAACGGGGAGCCGCGGGTGATTTAAGGATTGCAGGATCCGTGCTTCTTGCTCCAACAGCTGCCCGGACAATGCGCCTTTGCTGGGCCTGGCTTGCTTCAAGACAACCGGCCGATGCTCCAGCTGATCGAGGGCGAGATAGGTGATTCCGTAGCTGCCTTCGCCGATCACGTCCTGGATCAGATAACGCTGTCCGATCAGCGTGTTCGGATCTGCTCGGTAATCCCGCCATGCTGCGACAAACTCCCGAATATAAGCTGGAAATCGCATGCCCGCGTCCCCTCCTTCCATAAAATCATTCCTAGACCTAAGTCTAGGTTGGATACAGACTATTGCACGTTTTTGACGTTCTGTCGTTTATACTATTATAAAAGATAATGGTCTTGGAAGAAGACAAAAATAAGCCGAGGGATGCAACGATGACGATAATGAAGGCGAACACGGAACAAGCGGATAGGTGGTATCAACGGGCCGAAAGCAAAGCCGCACGTTACTTGGACTTGTTGCAGGAACAGCTCCGCTCGAAGAGCTACGTGTCCAGACTGCTCGATGATTTCATATGGTGGAAAAAAAAGCACCTTCCACGTCAGAAATTGCTCCCGATCTGGCGACGCGGCGCCAAACCGCCCGATTCATCGGAGGGTTCCCGGTTTCTCGCATGGCTGGCCCGTGCAGGGAAGCTGGACGATTATTTGGAGCGGAGCGTTTCCTATATGTATCTGCGGGATCTCGGTCAGGATTTGTCCGATCCCCGAACCCGTGCCAAGATCCAACGCATGGCAGGCGGTTTGAAGAAGTCTCTCGTCTCACCGGATGAAGCAACGGTCGGAACGGGAATCATGGAAGAGATGATCAGCTTAGCTTCCGTCTATCGCTGGGCTCAGCGAGAGGGCGTGGAGGAAGCGGTGATTTGGGGGATGGAGCGGTTAAAGGGCGTTAGGTCCCATCTCCCGCCAGAAATGAATGCCGAGGAAGCCGAGCGCAAGCTCATCAAAATCATCTTGGGCGTCGTGATGCACGTCATGGACGAAATGGAGGGCCACAAAGGCTCTGCGGAGCGTTCCCGCTGGCTCGGAGAGGCAATCAAACTGGGATATTATTACGGGCTGACCTACCCGTTTATTGATGACCTGCTGGATTCCGGAGCCTTAAATGCCGAAGAGCAGGAACAATATTCCCGTATGATTCGCTTGACGATCCGAACGGGTATTGTACCCGAGCTTGGGGAGTGGAGCGGCCGCCATCAAGAGCTGGTTCGATATATCCATACTGAGCTTCGGGAAGCGTATGAATTTATCCGCGGTTATCAGAATCCGGGTACGCAGGACGTATTTTTCGAGCAATCGTATATCTTTTTTGAATCCCAGGACGCCGATCGCTGCAAAACATTACATGATGCGCATTATACCAATGAAGAGTTATACCTGCCCATTATTTTAAAATCCGCCTCGTCGCGGCTGATCGTTCGTTCCGTGATTTCTGCTCCCCAGGATGAGGGGTTTGACCAGCGTGTATTCTATTACGGCCTCTACAATCAGCTGGCTGACGACTTTGCGGACATGGCCGCAGACCTTGATGCAGGAGTGGTCACGCCTTATACGTATTATTTGACCTACCGGCATGAACGACCGGATTTGATCAATCCGTTTGAATTGTATTGGGCGGTCATTTCGCATTTGATCCACCATGTCTACCGTTCGGAGCCCCAAACCCGTGAAATCATTTTAGCGCGTGCCATCAATGGACTCAAACGATATCAAAGACGGGTTGGAGTAGAGCGGTTTCATGAAGTCTTGGCGATTTTTTCGATCGGTCATCCGGAGCTGGAGGATCTGATTCAGCTTCTGGTTCGTCGTGCGGCGGATGTAGATTTCTACGACAAATGGCTGCGGGACCAGTTGCTAATGGCGTTGCGAGCGAATCGGCAAGAGCAAGAAGCATTTGTTGAGCTTGTCCAAACCGCTCGAAAGCATGTAGATGCGATATTGCCAATTACAAGCACAGCATCGTCTTTGATTACGGAAGATCCCCTCCTGGTGGATACGGCCAATTACAGTCTGGAAGGCAGCGGGAAGCGGCTCCGCCCGATCTTAGCATGGGTGATGGGCGTGCAGGTATACGGACTGGATCCGGCTGCGTTATCCCCTTTGTTCCGGGCGCTCGAATACATGCATACCGCCTCTCTGATCTTTGATGACTTACCGTCTCAAGACAATTCTCCATCCCGCCGTGGCAAGCCAACGCTGCATGAAGTGCATAACAGCGCCATTGCCGAGCTTACGGGAATTTTCCTGATCCAGAAGGCGGTGGAAGAGCAGGCATCTTTGAAAGGCTTCGACAACGAGTCCGTGCTGGCGCTGCTGCAATACTTATCCCGGAAGGCCGGGGAGATCTGCATGGGGCAAGCGATGGACTTAAACGCCAAAGGCAAGGTGTTAACCGTAGAGGAGCTCGACCGGATTTGCTTCTACAAGACGGGAATTGCGTTTGAAGCCTGTTTGGTAGCACCGGCGATTTTGGCTCGGGCTAACGAGACGGAAATCGCCGTTCTGAAGAATTTTGCTTATCACACTGGCATCGCTTTTCAAATCAAAGACGATCTGCTGGATGGGGAAGGGGATCCGCGTTTACTCGGCAAACCAACGGGGAAGGACATTGAAAACGGCAGTTCCACCTATGTGACTGTACTGGGGACGGCTGAGGCAAACAAAGCGATGTGGGAGCATTATTGCCTGGCGATGGAAGCGCTCATGGAGCTCCCGAAACCTCCGGTTTTTCTTAAACACTTACTGCACTACATCATTAACCGGGAAACTTGAGCATGTCATCCTAAGATCGATTTGAATTGCTGTGGTGTGCCTTGCACTCATGTCAGCAGTATGTTAGAATACGACTATCTTAAATGAGGGAGCTGAAACGGATGGATATTTCTTGCTAAGAAGATGGAACCGTAATGCGAGCTTGAATCGCATGGTTTATTTCTTATGCAAGAAAGATACTTCATCCTTTCACTCCAATCGTATATATTCTAAATCCATCCCCGCCGGCAGGGTTGGATTTGTTGTATATTTTTGGGCTGCAGGAAAGGTATCTTTCTTGCAGCCCATTTTTTTATGCAGGAGGGATGTTGTTCATGTCATTAATTCATGTGAACCATCTAACGTTTGCCTATGAAGGCAGTTACGATAACATTTTCGAGGATGTGAGCTTTCGCATCGATACCGATTGGAGGCTGGGCTTTACCGGCCGGAACGGACGGGGGAAGACGACCTTCCTGAATTTGCTGCTCGGCAAATACGAATACAGCGGACAAATTTCCGCGGATGTCAGCTTCGATTACTTCCCGTTTGAGGTCAAGCATCCGGAGAAGAATACGCTGGATGTTGTAGAGGAAATTGTTCCGGTCTATGAGTTGTGGGAGCTCATGCGTGAGCTTTCTTTACTGCAGGTGTCCGATGATGTGCTGTACCGTCCTTTCGAGTCTTTGTCGAACGGGGAGCAGACCAAGGTAATGCTTGCCGCCTTATTTCTGAAAGAGAATCACTTCCTGCTGATCGATGAACCAACGAACCATTTGGACATGGAAGCCAGAGAGCTCGTGGGTGATTATTTAAACCGCAAGAACGGGTTTATCCTGGTTTCTCATGATCGCGCCTTTTTGGATCGCTGCGTGGATCACATCCTGTCCATCAACAAGACAAACATTGAGATTCAGAAGGGCAATTTCTCCGATTGGTGGGAAAATAAAAGGCGCCAGGACAACTATGAGTTAGCCGAAAACGAAAGGCTGCAGAAAGACATTAAACGCCTGTCGGAAGCGGCGAAGCGGACGAGCAACTGGTCGCATAAGGTGGAAAGTACGAAAAACGGCACACGAAATTCCGGCTCCAAAGTGGATAAGGGCTACATCGGTCATAAATCGGCCAAGATGATGCAGCGCTCCAAATCGATCGAGCAACGACAACAGAACGCGATTGAGGAAAAGTCGAAGCTGCTCAAGAACATTGAAACCTCAGAAAGCTTAAAAATCGCCCAGCTGCCTTACCATAAAACGCAGCTTGCCGAATTTGACCGCGTTTCGATCCACTACGGCGAGAAGCAGGTGTGCCGCGATATCAGCTTTACGATCGAACTAGGCGACCGGATCGTGCTGATGGGCCGTAACGGCTCGGGAAAGTCAAGCATTCTGAAGCTGCTTTGCGGGGAGGATATCCGCTATACCGGCACGGTACGTCAAGGGAGCCAATTGAAAATCTCTTATGTGTCTCAGCAAACCTCTTGGCTGCATGGGAATTTAACCGATTTTGCCAGAGAGCATGACATTGATGAAAGTTTGTTTAAAGCGATTTTGCGGAAATTGGATTTCTCCAGATTGCAGTTTGAGAAGGATATCGCGGATTACAGCGGGGGCCAGAAGAAAAAGGTGCTTATCGCGAAAAGCCTCTGCGAAAAAGCGCATTTGCTGGTATGGGACGAACCGCTGAATTTCATTGACGTGATCTCGCGTATGCAGATCGAAGATTTGCTGCTAACCTATGAGCCTACGATATTGTTTGTTGAGCATGATCGCGAGTTTTGCGAGCGGATTGCGACCAAACAGGTACAACTATAACATACTTTCAACCGCGTTCATCGCGGTTTTTTTATTTAAAAAATTTTCAAATTTCGGATTGTAATTTTATGAACAATGTCTTATTATCATATCTATGATAATGATTCTCATTATCATGATCATCGTTTTATGGGAGGTGAAATTCTGAATACTACAGCCGCGAATCAAAAAATGGGGAGTCTCTATTACCTCTTAATCCTCCTATTAATCGTACTGATTGGGGTATCCGCGGTTTATTCCGTATCCATTGGTCAAGTCCATATTCCATTTAAACAAGCAATAACCATTATGCTGAACTTCTTGTCACACGGTCGATGGGGGTCGCTGGAGCATATCGATAACCAATCCTACCTGAACATTATTCTGCAAGTTAGGATGCCTCGTGTCATCTTTGCTCTTCTTATCGGCATGGGACTCGCATTGTGCGGAGCCGTCATGCAGGCCGTGGTGCAAAACCCGCTCGCGGATCCATACATACTTGGCATCTCGTCCGGCGCTTCGCTTGGAGCCACCTTCGCCATACTGATCGGGTTCGGAAGCGGTGCGCTATTGTCCCAGTTCGGCGTAGCTTTTGGTGCCTTTGTTGGCGCGATGATCGCGTCGATCGCCGTGCTGATTCTATCCAGCATTGGAGGCAAAGCAACATCGGTGAAGCTCGTGTTATCCGGGGTTGTCCTCGGCGCTTTGTGCAGCTCCTTCTCCAGCTTGATCATCTATTTCGCCAACGATGCAGAGGGAATTAAATCCGTGACCTTCTGGGCGATGGGCAGTTTGGCTTCCTCCAGTTGGGACAAAACACCGATCCTGGCGGTGATTGTGATTCTAGGGTGCGGGCTGTTTCTATTTCAACATCGCGTGCTGAACACGATGCTGTTAGGCGATGAATCCGCGATTACCCTGGGGATTAACTTAAGCATTTTTCGCAAATTGTACATGGTCTTGACCGCGCTAATTACCGGTACGATGGTGGCTTACGCTGGGATGATCGGATTCGTAGGTCTGATCATCCCGCATATCACCCGAGGTCTATTTGGCGCAGACCACAAGCGATTGATGCCTGGAACCCTGCTTCTAGGCGGACTGTTCCTGATCTGGTCGGACATTTTGTCCAGAACGCTCATCCATAACGTCGAATTACCCATCGGGATCATTACTTCGGTGATTGGGTCGCCCTTATTTATCTATATGATCGTGAAAAAAGGCTACAATTTCGGAGGTTAAAGCATGGAATTGACCGCGAAACACTTGGAGATCAAGATCGGAAAAAGAGAAATCGTCAAAAATGTTTCGATCCACGTCAAAAACAAGCAGTTTGTTGGACTGATCGGCCCCAATGGATGCGGAAAATCGACGTTGCTAAAAAGCATCTACAAGAGCTTGGTCCCGCAGAACGGCACCGTTTTTCTGAATGATATGGATGTATTAAAGACTTCAGAAAAAAAGGTGTCGCAACAATTAGGCGTGGTCGGTCAATTTAATGAGATGCATTTTGATCTAACGGTGCAACAAATGGTGATGTTGGGCCGGACACCCCACAAAAAATTGCTGGAGTCCGATAAGCAAGAGGATTATGAAATCGTAGAGGAAGCCTTAAGAAGAACGAATCTGCTCGAATACAAAAACCGCAGTTATTTGTCTTTGTCCGGGGGCGAGAAGCAGAGGGTTATTTTAGCGAGAACCATTGCCCAACAGCCCAAGTTCATGATTTTGGATGAACCTACGAATCACTTGGATATTCGTTATCAGCTAGAGATCTTAACCTGTGTGAAGTCGCTGCAGATCGGTGTGTTGGCAGCGCTTCACGACTTGGAAATGGCCGCCCATTATTGCGATTACCTATATGCGATCAAGGACGGCGAGGTTTATGCACACGGAAGACCGGAAGAAGTTCTGACACCGGAAGTTATCGAGTCACTTTATCACATCAGATGCCAGACATATATCAATCCGATTACGAACGGATTAAGCTTCGCATATGGAATTTAGAAGGGGAGAACGAAGGATGAAGAAGAAAATATGGCTTGCCTTAAGTTTAACATTCCTGCTGACATTAACGGCTTGCGGAGGGGCAAACACGAGCACAAGCACAAGCAGCGGCACGGCGTCAGCGCAAAATCAAACTGAAAATCAAACTCAAAACCAAGCTCAAAATCAAGAAGCAGCTACCAGCCAGTATCCCGTAACGATCGTTAACTACGCGAAAGCGGAAGGCGGTACGGTGTGGGATGAGAAAGAGCAAGTCTTCGACAAAGCGCCTGAACGGATCATGGCAAATACAAGACCAGCCGCTGAATTGCTGTTGCATTTAGGGTTAGGCGATAAAATTGTTGGGGTCGGAGCAAACTTCGGTGCACCGGATCCATCGGTGGAAGAGGAATACAACAAACTGAACATTTTGAGCGATGGATACGTTGGGAAGGAAGTTACCCTTGGAACGGATCCGGATCTGGTCTTTGGGCGCGGCGGTTTATTTGAGAACGCCGATTGGGGTGTCGGCACCGTTGACGTATTAAATGATATGGGCATTAAAACTTATGTTTTAGAGTCTTCGATTACCGGAGGAACCTATGAATCAGTCTACAAGGATATCGAGAATTTAGGGAACATCTTTAATGTGCAAGATAAGGCAAATGAATTTATTCAAGAATTAAAAGCAAGACAAGAAGTCATTAGCTCCAAACTGGCGGGCATTACCGAAGAAAAAACCTTCGCTTTATTATTTATGAGCGATCCAAATGAAGTCAGCGTCTATGCCGCCCATGCTGAAACCTTCTTTAACGATGCGTTCCATATGGTGAAGCTTAAGAATGTCTTCGAAAATAATACCAGCGACGAGGTAAGTGTGGAATCGCTGATCGGGGCCGACCCGGACGTCCTGATCGTCCCGGATTGGAGAACCTATGACGGATCGGATCCCAACACGCTCAAAGAAGCGCTTTATAACAATCCGAAATTATCCAGCATGAAGGCGATCAAGAACAAACAGATCTACGCGGTCGACTACAACTATATGTTTGGCTATGGCTACAACACGATTGATGGGATGGAGCAGTTGGCGAAAGAAATGTATCCGGATTTGTTTAAATAAACGGTGGGATATAAAAAACAAGGCAAACCGCAAAAGCGGATTGCCTTGTTTTTTTGTTAATTATTGTAGCTTTCTACGCCTCGACGTTATCTAACTGCGCAGCTTTGGCAGCTTGTTTGACATGCATTGTTTTCATAACGAATCGAGCGATCGGTTGGGCGAGCAACATTTCGATCCAGAAAGCGATGCAGAAGTTTTTAGGCCAATGATAAAAGAACTCATGGATTGGATCTACACTGATATGACGCTGTACAACCCAAGATTCAATGACCCCTATATGATGACGACAAAGAAAGCTATTGGGTGCTTCCCGGCTATATGAAAGGAATCGAGGAGGGCGGTGGAATCCCTCGAAGGGAGAATAGGGGAGCGTCATCAGTCTCAAACCGCTTTTTTCAGGCTAAGGATGCAAGCTGGGCAGATGAGGCATATACATATAGTTAAGTTCATCGGAAAGGGGTGGCTCCATGAGATTTACGGTGCAATATATCCCTCTTAACAAGCTTAGACCCGGCATCTCTGTTCAACTTACCCAGCGAATCAAGTCGCTTCGAAAGGCCGCGCACGATTGCATGCATCTGATGGTTGTCCGCAAAAGCCGGAAGCACGGAGGATACATCATCGTTAGCGGAAATCACCATTACGAATTTTTGAGAAAGCATACGAAAAATACAGTGGCTCCATGCTTGGTGGACCAAGGTAAAACCTCCGAGCGCGTAGAATCGTTGATCCATTATTTTCGCAAACCCAATTTGCCCTATGAAGTCCCGCGTGTTCAACGGGATCGGACATCCGCGAGCAGCTGGTCCATCATCCGTAAATTTTTGCGACAAGAGCCTCGGTTCAGGCAATTATCCCGTACACAGCAGCTGAAGGTACTTCGGCTTGCAATCCAATACCGGAAAACGACCATCCAATCGATGAAAGCCAAGGTCGACGGTTACCTTCGAACCAAGAAAACTGGATAAACCTACCGTGGTGTGCACAGCTAACAAATCGTGTCGTGATTGCGATCCCGAAAGAGGATTTAGTATAATGTTCGTATTCTTTCTAATTCCAAATTTATCTAATCTTTGAAAAGGCAGGTGTATGCCATGAAATTTAGCGAATACCGATATGAACGGCCCGATGTCCAAGCTTTCCAACAGAGATTTAAGGAGCTTCTTCAGGCATTTACAAGTGCGGATTCTTATGAAGAGCAAGACCGGATTATGCGGGAAATCAATCAACTTAGAAGCGGCTTCGATACAATGCAGGAGATCGCCAGCGTCCGGCATACGATCAATACAAACGACGAGTTTTATAAAGCGGAACAGGACTTCTATGATGAAGTGGGCCCGGTTGTGCAGGAATCGATTACAGACTACTACCGGGCTTTAGTTCATTCGAAATTCCGCGGCCAGCTGGAGAAAAAATGGGGACATCAGCTGTTCCGGCTTGCCGAGCTGTCGTTAAAGACGTTTAGCCCGGACGTCATCGAGGATCTGCAGCGGGAAAACAAACTGACCACGGAATACGCCAAGCTGATCGCCTCCGCAAAAATTCCGTTTGAAGGCGAGGACCGCAACTTGTCCCAGCTCATACCGTTCCAGCAATCGACGGATCGGGGGGTTCGCAAGCGTGCGGCCGAAGCGGCGTACGGTTTTTTGGCCGAGCATGAAGATGAGCTTGACCGGATCTATGACGAGTTGGTCCAAGTGCGGACCAAGATCGCCAAGAAGCTTGGATTCCGCAACTTCGTGGAGCTCGGTTATGCCCGCCTGTCGCGGACGGATTACGATGCCGAGAAGGTAGCGAACTTCCGAAGCCAGGTGCTCAATCATATTGTGCCTGTGACCACGAAGCTGAAGGAGCGGCAAAAGCAGCGGATCGGCGTGGACCAGCTGCTGTACTATGATGAGAGCTTTGCTTTCAAATCCGGAAACGCGGTGCCGAAAGGCGATCCCGACTGGGTTGTGAAGAACGGGGCGAAGATGTATCGCGAGCTGTCTCGGGAAACGAATGAATTCTTCACCTTCATGACGGAAAATGGATTGATGGATCTCGTGTCCAAACAAGGTAAACAGGCTGGCGGGTACTGTACCTTTATCAGCGATTACAAGGCGCCGTTTATTTTCTCAAATTTCAACGGGACGTCCGGCGATATCGATGTGCTGACACATGAAGCAGGGCATGCATTTCAAATGTATGAAAGCCGGGGCTACGAGGTGCCGGAGTATCAATTCCCGACGCTGGAAGCCTGTGAAATTCATTCGATGAGCATGGAATTTTTCACCTGGCCTTGGATGGATTTGTTCTTTGAAGAACAGGCCGATAAATACCGCTTTGATCACTTAGCTAGTGCAGTCATCTTCATTCCTTACGGCGTGGCGGTGGATGAATTCCAGCATTACGTCTATGAGCATCCGGAGGCGACGCCGGCGGAACGCAAGCAAGCTTGGCGGGAGATTGAACGCAAGTATGTGCCTTACCGGAACTATGCGGATAACGCCTATTTGGAACGGGGCGGGTACTGGCACAAACAGGGGCATATCTTCAATTCGCCGTTTTATTATATCGATTATACCTTGGCACAGATTTGCGCGTTTCAGTTCTGGAAGAAGATGCATGAAGACCGCGAAGCGGCGTGGGCCGACTACTTGCGCTTATGCCAGCAAGGCGGCAGCCAATCCTTCACGGAGCTGGTCCAAACGTCCGGCTTGATTTCACCGTTTGAAGACGGCTGCGTCACTTCGGTGATCGGAAGCATCGAAGCGTGGCTGGACGGGGTGGACGACACCGTACTCTAAAGCGCAACCGAATTAGACGTTTGCAAGAGATTTGAATCGCAGACGTCTTTTTCTTTGATAGATAATAAAGAGGATCAGACTTCATCGCATGGAGGAATGAACGATGGATTATGTGAAGCTAGGGAATACCGGATTGGACGTCTCGCGAATTTGCCTCGGCTGCATGAGCTTTGGCGAAGTGGTACCAGGATGGCATTCCTGGGTGCTGAATGAGGATAAGGCCCGCCCAATCATTCAAAGAGCGCTTGAGCTGGGCATCAACTTCTTTGATACAGCCAACGTCTATGCAGCCGGGACCAGCGAAGCGATCACGGGACGAATTCTTAAAGAGATCGCGAACCGGGACGAAATCGTGCTTGCAACCAAGGTGTGGGGACGCATGCATCCCGGTCCCAACGGAGCCGGATTATCGCGGAAAGCGATATTGAGCGAAATTGACAAGAGCCTGAAGCGGCTGGGGACCGATTACGTGGACCTTTATATCATCCATCGTTGGGATTACAACACGCCTATCGAGGAAACGATGGAGGCGCTGCACGACGTGGTGAAAGCGGGGAAAGCCCGGTATATCGGTGCTTCTGCAATGTACGCCTGGCAATTCCAGAAGGCCCAGTATGTCGCTGAGAAGAACGGATGGACCCGGTTTGTTTCCATGCAAAACCACTACAACTTGATTTATCGGGAAGAGGAGAGGGAGATGCTGCCGCTCTGCAAAGACCAAAACATCGCCGTAACGCCTTATAGCCCGCTCGCTTCCGGCCGCTTGATTCGCGATGCATCGGTCACCACCCATCGCTCGGAAACCGATACGATTCAAAAATCCAAGTACGATCCCACCGCAGCGGCGGATCGTTTTATTATCGAGCGTGTGGCAGAAGTGGCGGAGAAACGCGGTGTTCCTCGCGTACATATCGCGCTGGCTTGGCTGTTGCAGAAGGAACAGGTCGCAGCACCCATCGTGGGCGCTACAAAACTATCGCATCTGGAAGATGCAGTTGGGGCGTTATCGGTCAAACTCAGCGTGGAGGAAATGGCCTATCTGGAAGAACCATACGTACCGCATCCAGTGGTAGGGGCGGAGTGAGGGTTAACTCGTCTGATCATTTAGTTTACGCAAGCGATACGCGTTCAGAAAACACCTTCGTGTCATACCCGTAGACATGGGCCAATTCGAACAGAAACTTCATTTTAATCGCAATGAATGCCGGAAAATCCACCGCATTCAACACAAGACCGCCAGCTCCGGTTCCTGCGCCTTCGGCAACCGCGATTTTTTGATAAAGGCGAAGCAGTTTGTTCGCTTCTTGAATGTTTGTCAGATTTGCTCATCTGTTTTGGCTGCCGGGCTTATCCTTTCTCCTTTTGCAGGAGGCATCTTGCCGGTGACATCAAAATAGAGATAAAAAAAGTGTGAACAAATCTTAAGAAATGAAAGAAAGAGATAATTTATTTTTTCCCTCTGTCGATATAATTCATATAATAAATATTTTGTGGAGAGGGAATTAAGTAAAATGGCAGAGCACAAGGGACAGGACAATGAAATCACGTCAAAGGATAAATATTCCACAACCCTAGAAATCACCTCATTATCTGGGGAGCGAACCTTCCGACAGATCTCCTTCTTTAAAGAAGTCGGACAAGCTCCAAATATGGGAGACTTTATCCAACTCATTAAAACAGAGCTTGGGGAAGAAGTCGAAATCGAAACTTTACAACCCTATTGGGTGTTTAAAACCGTTCTCGGGCATCCCACGAATATCAAGAATATTCGAGTCGTAAGAACGATGAAGGATAACACTTTTCAAAAGGTGACTTTGCTTTGAGATAATGTGATGATTTATAACCCGTGCGTGCACGGGTTATTTTGTTTTTATAGCCCAAAAACAAGAGCCCTTAAAAATGAGGAGTCAAACATAAGAAATCGAAAGTATCGGTATAATTCAGGCACTTTTATAATGAAATTGGAAGCCGAAGGTGAGAAGTTCATGAACTCTATTTTGCAACCGATTACAGCACGCCTGCGCAACCTGCGCCTGGTCCACAAATTGTTTATCGGCTATATCCTGCTGATCTGTATTCCGTTTGCCGTATTTGGATTGATCTTTTATAGACAAATGTACAATAATCAGCTGGATCACTTGAAAAGCGGCAAATCACAGATGTTAGAGCAGGCATACCGAAATTTGGAGGTTGATCTGACGAAAATCGAAGCGATGTATGCTCTTTTTCAAAACAACACCAGCCTGACGGAGTATTTGGGAGGATTCAGCGCAACCGATTGGGCGGAGGCGTACAGGTACAAGCGGGAGATCAGTCCCACCTTTTCCTTTGCCTACATTTCCAATCAGCTTATCGACGAAATCACCATGTATAAAGCGAATCCAGATCTTCCGATTCTATCCCCTGAAGTTCAGGATATCGCCAGATTTACGGATTCACCGCAGGCTGCAGACGTCCAGCGGCTTGCTCCTAACAAGGGGCTTTGGGCATACGAGAAGTCGGATTCGCCAAACGTGCTGCCCGCGATCCGTTATTTTCACAAGATGTACAATTACAGCTACACTCGTTCCATCGGCATCTTGCAAATCTCGTTAAACGACGGACTTTTTAAACAGTTCTTCGATGCCCAGCAGAGCCCGGAAGACGCATCGAAGATCGTTGTGGATGACAGCGGGAATCTGCTGTATGAAGAGCCGGATAACAAGCTGAATGAGCGGGAGAAAAGGGAGATTCTCAAGAAGCTGCCGCAAGCCGGCATGGCTACCTTATTCACAAAGAATCATCGGTACTTGATAGGTGCAGCGAAAATTGAACGTTTTAACCTGACGGTGGTGAAGGTTTACGATGTGCGGGACGCTTTGGATTTTTGGAAGACGACCGGATTTTCGCTTGGTATAGGGATCCTCCTGCTTACCGTGTTATCCTTGGTCTATTTTACGATTGCATCGTCCATTACTTTGCGAATTGTCCGGTTCTCCCGCCACTTGAGAAGAGTGGAGGATCCTAAGAAAGCCTTATACCCCGGGGAAGGGGGGGCGGATGAAATCGGATTCTTAATTTCTTCCTACAACTTGATGATCGGCCGGGTGGATGAATTGACACAGATGGTAGCGCAAACCGAATTGCTCAAGAAGGAAGCGGAGATCAAAATGCTGCAAGCCCAAATCAATCCCCATTTCCTGTACAACACGCTGGAAACGATGTGTATGCTGGCTACGCTGAACGATGATCATGAGGTTGCGGACATCGGTCAAAAGCTGGGAAAGCTTCTCAGGTACAGCTTGTCCAAAACGAAGGACGTCAGCACCTTAGGAGAGGAACTGGAAAACGTTCGACATTATCTGGATATCCATAAAGTGAGGATGGGGGATAAGCTCCAAATTGATTTTAGGATTGATGAGGAAGCGCTTCAGCTTCCTTGCCCAAGGTTCATTCTCCAGCCGTTAGTTGAAAACAGCCTTCTCCACGGGTTCAAAAACCTCAGAGGGCCCGCAAACCTGCGGTTGGAAATGATCGAGCAGGCAGCCGGTGTGATGTTAAACATATCTGACAACGGAACCGACCTGACGTTCATTGAAATCTCAATGGAAGATGAAGATGCAAATCCCGTGAGAAATGCGAACAATCGAGTAACCGTTGAAGTCGCGGGAGCCGGGCGGTTAATTGGATTGGATAACGGAGACAGCACGGACTATGATCCTTACAAGGGCACGAGTCGGAGATTGTTCAGCGGAAAAGCGATGGCCATCGTAGCAGCAAACACAACACCAGGCACGATTGTCGTGAAAGTCAGCTCGAAAGGGATGGAGAGTCAGAGCATTACTCTTAAATCTCGGTCGGTAGATCAGGGACTCACAGGTGTTTCTGCCCAATTTGGAAACCGTGAGATGCCGATTGTGATGGGAACCTCGGACGAAATTCCGGTGCGAAAAATTGAGATTATTTCTTTAGCTGGACAACAGCTGACTGCCGAGCATCCTGAAATCCAACTGGAAGCCAAGCTTTACCCAGCGAATACCTCCTACACGGAAGTGGAATGGAGCGTGGTTAATGATGCGGGCATACCATCTAACCTTGCTCAAATCGAGGCGGATGGGCATCGGGCTAGACTCCGTGCTTTGGGGGACGGGCGCTTCCGCGTGCGTTGTACGAGCCGCAACGGTACGGACAAAATTAAGCTGATCTCCGAGTTGGAATTTCAAGCAACAGGGCTGGGCGAGGCGCAGAAAGATCCGTATAGCTTTATCTCGGCGGGACTGTACGATTACAGCTTCGGGGAGATCGGAAACGGCAATGAAAGAGGCGTGGCTACCAGCAGAGATGGGGAATCTCGGATCGGCTTCCGGAATCTTGATTTTGGGCTTCAGGGGTCGGATGAAATCACGCTGCCGATTTTTGCGTTGACCAGCGAGCCTTACCTGATTCAAATCTGGGAGGGGATGCCTGGGGAAGAGGGCAGCGAACAGATTGCAGAAGTCATTTACCAGAAGGAAACGCGGTGGAACGTGTATCAGGAAGCAACATTTCGTTTGAATAAGCGCCTTCGCGGCATTACTTCAATTTGCTTTGTGCTGAAGCAGAAGATTCATCTCAAAGGGTTCTCATTCACACGCCAAAATCGGGCTTTGCTACGGAATGCGGCTGCGGATTGTGATCATATCTATGGGGACAGCTTCCGAATCGAAGGGAACAACGTAGAAGGGATCGGAAATAATGTATCACTGGAAATGAAGCAGCTGGATTTCGAGGGAGAGGGCGCATCAAAGCTGTTGATCTGCGGTCATTCACTCATCGATAAAAATACGATCCATGTGCAGTTCACAGCAAATGGCAAAGAAAACCGGCAGTTGATCGAATTTACACAAACCGACGGGTACGAGGTCAAGGAATTCCCATTAAATCGCGTGACGGGCGTTCAGGATGTAACGTTTATCTTTTTGCCGGGCAGCAATTTTGATTTCAGTTGGTTTCAGTTTGTGAAGTAAAAATGGTTATTGGGGGATATAGGCGACGAGAAATTCGAATGAAAGAAAAGGAGCAAAGTGAGATGAAAGTCAGTAAGGATTGGAATACAACGAAAGCGAACCAACCGCCAGTGAGTGTCATCGGCTTAGGTATGATGGGTTCAGCTCTTGCCCAAACGTTCCTGAAGGAAGGTCATCCGACGACCATATGGAATCGTACAAGGCGATATATTGGCCGGTCGAGTGATCGTAAATCTCACCAACACAGAACTCATTGATATCGTAAGCAACATAAGTATCATGGCACTTCAAAATTTCAAGAATCTCCTTCGTCGACAACCCAAGCTCTATATAAATTTGGATGGTTTTGATTCGCTTAATATCAGCCTCGTCGAATTCCCGATAATCATTTAATCATTATCTAAACGCTTTCCTTTCCATTGAAGTAATCCAAATTCTATTATATAGTATCATTACTAATCAATGGATCTAGGACTTCATTTTCTTGGGCTTAGGCTTGTAATATGATCTCATTTTTACAACCGATCTCTTTGATGAGAGCGGAGGGGAGGGGAGAGGGGATTTAAAATGACCGAGTACGTTAAGAAAATGAGAAAATTAATTGGACATGAACCGTTACTATTATGCGGTGCAAGTATTATTTTATTTAATCAGTTAAATCAAGTTCTAATGCTAAGAAGAAGTGATAATGGTTGCTGGTGTTTTCCAGGCGGAGCTGTTGACCTAGGTGAAAATACTGAATATTCGGTTCGAAGAGAACTGTTTGAGGAGACCGGTTTAAGTGTAGAAGAATTGAGTATTTTTGGTGTTTTCTCAGGAAAAGAGTTGCACTATATTTACCCTAATGGAGATGAAGTATATATCGTCGATATTGTTTACTCTAGCAATAAATTTTATGGAGAAATAAACATTGATAACGAAAGCAGAGAATACCGATTTTTTGATATTGAAGATATACCTGCCGAAATTAGTCCTCCCGTAATGCCAGTTGTAAATGAGCTAAAGAGAAGAAACCGGTCAAATAATGTGTAATCATTCCATAAAATAGGCATCCGTAAGTTTCTCACTTATCGCGTGTAATTCCTATTTTTACAGAGGTGATATTCATGACAAACAAAGTCACACTCAGTAACTATAGTGACCTTTGGGCACAGGAATTTGAGAAAGATCGTAATCGCATTCTGGCTTTGCTCGGTGATAAGGTGAAGCGAATTGAACATGTAGGTAGCACTTCAATTCCTGGCATGGCGGCTAAGCCGATTATAGATATTGCGGTGGCGGTAGATCATCTTTCCATTATCGATGATTGTGCGATCGCACTACTTAACCAAATCGGCTTTGAATACGTACCAAAAGAGGATTTCCCCAATCGTATGTTCTTTCGAAGGGGCGAATGGGGGAACGGCACACATCATCTACATGTGTACGAATATGAAAGTGAGGAATGGAAGAACATTATTTTCTTCCGGGACTATCTAATCAAGTATCCCGACGTTGCCGTTAAATACTTGAACTTAAAACGTGAAATGGCGGAGATCTGTCCTGACCGGCAATCATATACGTTGTGCAAGGCACCGTTTATTCAAAAAATACTTGCTCAAGCGAATGAAGAATTCAACAATACGCAGCAGTAACTAAAAGGAGAGAGAGACTTCTAAATCTCTAATCTTGCAGAGAGTTTTGATTCCTCGCCAAGTTATTGAAGCGGATTTAACCTAACAAGGAAAGGGCTTTTATTTAACTTATATACATATGTACAAAATACGGGTTTTGTGAAAAAGTCATACAGAAAAGACCGCAGGAACTGTTTTGACTGTTTCCAACGGTCTTGTTTCCTTATGGTCCTACTTGTCCATATTATTTACGGCTTTACGCATCTCTTCATCCGTTAAGTGCGTGTAAATCATCGTGGTTTGAATCGATGCATGGCCTAATTGATTTTTCAGTCGCGGCACGTCGTTATTCTCCTGGTGATAACGCGTTGCGAAGGAATGGCGTAATGCATGGACGGTCAAGGCGGGTTTGCCAAAAGCCGTTGCGTACTTCTCAATCAGTTTCTCAATCGATCTTGGCGTTAATCGCCGGTTTTTGCCTTTACGTCCGATCGGCGCACCCATAAATAAATATGTTTCTGATTTTTCCGGCTTATACCGCGCTTCGCGAATTTTGATATAATTTTCCAGATCTAACTTCGCTTGTTCGCTAAAATATACATATTGCTCTTTGTTGCCTTTGCGAATGACCCGAACCAAGCCTTTGTTCATATCGAGATCTTCCAGGTTGATGCCGGCAACTTCGGATAATCGCAATCCGGATCCTAGTATTAAGGAAACGATGGCCGTATCCCGTTCGCGGTTAAACTCGTGGAATTGAAATAATCGTTTATTCTCGCGGTTTTGCTCACCAAAATCATAAGCAACAAACTGCCGGAACAGTTCAAAATCATCGGCTCGTAAAATTTTGCCTTCAATCCGATTCGCGATCGTTTCCTGACTTTCTTTCAGCGCATTAAATTCAATCTTGGCCATAACATTTCGCTCAAGATAAGGCTTAAGATCAGCGGTTTCGGCTTTATTCTGTAAATAATCAAACAGCGATTTAAGTGCTGACAGCTTCCGGTTGATTGTTAATTTGGAGTTGCCTAATTGATATTCCAGGAACGTCAGAAAGCTTTCGATTTCTCGAACCGTTAATTTTTCAAGCACGGACAGTTCAACATCTTTACGGCTGGGAGCTGCGAATCGTTCAGCCACGAGCCAATCAAAGAAAATGATGTAATCATGACAATAATTCAGTAACGTGGTATGCGACAGTTTGCGTTTGCGCGTATCGATGAACTCGGTCACGTACCAAGGCAAATCCGTTAATTTCTCATCAATTCGGCTCATATAATGAGCTTTCGTGGTTTTATCCATGTTGAACGCGCACCTCCCGTTTTTAGAATAATCCATATCTATTTATTCGTCAAATTATTATTTTACGTAATAATAAATTTTCTGCAGCGAACTTTTGCGCGTATCATTACAGCCCCCTCAAGTATATTTAATGAGCCTTCTTTCGCTTCTGACGAGGCTTCGGATTCTTTACAGTTTGCTTTTGCTGTTATTCCAAAGTGAATATTTGAGCATTTTAATAGCCCTATCAATCAGTTAAGATTGACAGGGCTTTTTTCTGATTCTACTTTAGTAAATTAACTATATCACTGACAATTTCTTCCTTTTCATATAAGAACCTATCAATAGTTGAGAAAAAAAGTTTGTTTGAACTCTTAGGAATAATATGAATTGGTTGTTTGAATAGTAACATTATATAAAGGGAATTACCTTTAGCAATTGGAATATTCTTCTCGTAAAGCCCTCTATAAATCTGCTCTGTAACTTCTGGCATATATTGGTCTGTAAATTTCTCCATGTAGGCTTTAATACCGTAATCAGGCCACCACCACAACGTAAATGCGTTCCATACCCTTTCAGCTGTGTGGAAGACGGAATCATTTCTAAACAGACTTGCATAGTCATCTCTGAAATGAAGTGTGTCTAGAGGATTGTCCATGAATTGTTGCTGTTCGTACTCCTTCACAATCGTATTCCAACAAGCCTTTAAAGCAACAATAAAACTTTCTGGTTCAAGCAACTCTTGTTGATCTAAAATTAAGTATCTGCCTGGAAAAATCTCTTTTCTCCCAAAGTGGCACTCATAAATGTTTTCGATATATAATAGAAAATTCATATCCATAGGGGATATGTTACTTATTTGCAATTGCTGATAATTTCGAGAAATAGACATGTTAAAAACTAATCCCTATAGTACATGGTGGCACGATCCAACTAAAGAGCCCCGAAGCATCTCTTGCCGTCCCACTTATACTAACACTATAAGTGCCACTTGGTAAACCCAACTCCACGTAATCGCCACACGCCTCACCAAATACGCCGCTGCAAGATATCGGTATAGAATCGTAAAATACAGGAACACCGTTTTGATATCTTAATATTGTCAAAGACCCTGTAAAAACATGAGCCGTGGAAAAACGAGGATTTATCTCCCATCTGACTGCCCCACCCGTACCAAAGACTGAATCTAAACGAGCATATCCTCCATCTCCAGAACAAGTTGTAAGTGGCTTGAACTGTCCATCAACATTATCCACAGTATCATCAACACACACATAATTACCTTCGACAGTAATACTACTAGGAAGTGATGCAAAGTCTTCTGGAACTTCAACCTGCGCTGTATTTTCATTGGGATTATACGCAAAAGTTTGAAATGGAACTAAAAACAAAAAAACAAGAAGCAACCCAGCGACTTTTTTCATCATTCTATTTCCTCCACTTTTAATTTTTATATTTTACTCTTTTTATACCATATATTGCTATATTAGTCAAATAATATAGACAAACCATTCTGGTTTAGTGTCGGTGGAACTGCCTATCCAGCAGGAAAAGCGGCGGAATGGAATATGACCGATACGCTGCGGTTGGTTTTGGCGGAGAAAATATCAGAGTGGCCGGCCTGCATGTGGCGTTTATGGACACGGACATGACCGCCAATGTGAAAGGACCCAAAGCGAGCCCTGCTGAAAATGCGAAGCTTGCCGGCGTTCCCATGAATATAGTCCTTCAAAGTAACTCCTCGTTCCTCGGCTTTCGTCCGAGCCACCTCGAGATGTCGCTTGGACAAATCCAGCAACGTGACCTCATGCCCCTGCTCAGCCAAATAAATCGAATATCTGCCAGGCCCTCCCCCGATATCCAATACGCGTAATCGCTCGCCGGTAATGTATTCGTCGAAATAACGCCTTGTTATGTCATACTCGATTCGATGTCGAACTAACCGTTCCCATTCGTCATATTCCGTATCGTACCATCGCTCGATTTCTTCCATTTCCGATGCCCCCAAACCTGAGAATATTGAAAAGATTATAATCCCTATTCCCCGCAAACACCACAGCAAATATCGCAAGAATCGCCTCTCCGCAGGGGTGAATATTTCGTCTGGACGCGTCCCAAACTATCGCGGAGAAACGTTCATGTTCTTCACCGCACGAATGAAAGGGGGATGTTGATTTATGACCAAATCCAAACGATCAAAAATTAATGCCATGAAAAGTCGAAAGCAAGCGCAAAATCCACATGGTCCTATCAAATCATTGGAAGAATTGGCGGAAGAATACGATCAAAATCCACCACGCAAATCATAAACGGTTATACGGTTAAAAAATACCACCGCCTAACCAGTAACTGGGCTAGACGGTGGTAAACATTTGTGCAAGATTATTTCAGCGCGGATTGAATCAGCAATACCAGGTTGCTGCGCGTCACCTTGGCCTCGGCGGCAAGTCCAGCCAGATTGGCTTTTTTGCCGGAGAGAACAGCAATCGCTTCGGCAGCTTGTTTTGCGGTAAGCGTGCTTTTTGGTTGGAACGTTTCTTTACCAAGCACTTCGAGCGCCCCTGCTTTCTTGAGGGAACTTACCGCAGGCAGAGCCCAGCTTGGCACTTCCGAGATGTCGGTATATCCCGTGTCTTCAGAAGATTCCGATACCTGGAAGGCACGGCTGATCATGACCGCAAATTCAGCACGAGTTACCTCGGCTTGCGGTCGGAAGGTTCCATCCCCATATCCTTCAACAATGCCGGCAGCTGCAGCTTCATTGATAAGCGAAGCATTGGGATCTCCGGAAATATCCGTAAATGCAGGCGCTTCAGGGTTTGTGCTTGGGCCTGCTGGCGTACCTCCAGCTTCAGCTGGCAATGGAGCACCTTTCAGATCGGTAATCCGTCCTTGAGTGGTGGCTTTAACCGTACCCACTTTGTCGAGATACTCATGGAACACTTCATAATCCACGAGGTTCAGCTCATAGAACCGACCGTCGTCCTTCGCTTGCTTCATCGAAGCGTAAAAATCCCCGCCGCTCGCCATAAACGAGTTCGTCGCCACAATGTAGTATGCTTTCGGATCGATATCGGAGTAGGTTCCACCTTCGTTTTGGATTTGGACTTTCACGATGCGTTGTCCGGATTGCGTCTTCTCACCGGTCACATCGTCGATCACTTCACCCGGCTTCGTCGAATCGTAGTAGAAGCGCAGGCCCGAAACTTGCGGGAACCGCCCTTCCCCATTTTCGACACCGCTCACACCGTTCTCCAGTGCAGCCACAATTTCAGCGCCTGTCATCTTCAGTGCCGTTAAATTGTTCCCGAACGGCATTGTGGTGAGCAGATCACCCAGGGTAATATCCCCAGCTTTAATCGAAGCACGAATCCCGCCCCCGTTTTGGATGGTTACATACCCTTTAACATCAGGCACTTTTACGATGCTCATGACCTTCGAGCGCATGCCATCAGCGATCAAGTCACCAAGATTCGTCTCTTGCTTACGTACGCTGCCGCGTTCGCCGTCCAAATCCGTTTCGGTCTTCCCGATCACCGTTTTCTTCAGATCTTCTAGCGGAGCAGCATATTCCTTCAGCTTGGCTTCCGCTGCGGCATCGCTCTTAATCAAAAAGTTGCCGGCATCATCTTTGGCATCCAGGGCAATTAACTCGCCTTTCCAGGTGGTTAGTTTTCCGTCGTGATCAAAGGTGACATCCAGTTGGCCTAAATTTTGGTTATATTCGCCTGTCTGCACGATCAACGTTGGTTCTTCATCGGCATGATGGACTTCCGGGGCATTCAGAACGGTATGGGAGTGCCCCCCAACTATAATATCGATCCCATCGACGGCTTCAGCCAGTTGTTGGTCAACGGTATATCCTAAATGGGACAACACAATGATCTTGTTGATCCCTTCGGCTTCCAAAGCGTCGACTTGCTTCTGCGCGCTTTCGACTTCGTCAGCGAATTTGATGTCAGGACCCGGCGAGGATAACACGGAGGTTTCCGGCGTAGTTAAGCCAATGATCCCCACTTTCTCCCCGGCAATTTCCTTAATCACAGCCGGGTAAATTTGACCAGGCTCTCCCTTGCCTAGCTCGGAATGGCTTAACCCCTTCAGGTCTGCATCCGCACTAAAGTCCAGATTAGCGCTGACAAACGGGAACTTCGCCTGCTTAATGAACTCGGCTAAGGTACCTGGTCCTTTGTCAAACTCGTGATTCCCAAACGTCATGGCATCATACTTCAGCTCGTTCATAAAGAACAGATCGGCCAATCCGTTGAATTGATTGAAATATAACGTTCCCGAAAATACATCCCCCGCATCCAGCAACAACGTGTGATCATTTCTTGCTGTGTGAATGGCCGTCACCCTGCGAGCGATGTTATCCAGGTGCGCGTGCGTGTCATTGGTATGTAGGACGCGCAGCTCGAAGTCCTTGGCCCCTGTGCTTCCGGATTCGGCCGCATTTACGGGCAGCCCGACTGCTCCAGAAGCAAGCCCGACAACGAGGGTACTGATCGCCAGAAACTTGCCGAAAGCTTTGTTTCTCCAAACCATTAATCCGATTCCTCCTCTACCATTTTTTGATATACTACTCTATTAAATATAAGTAGAAGAGTTTTTAAAGTAAATCATTTAAACCAAATTAGCGATTATAATTTACAATTTTATGCGTTTCACGTCATGAAGAGAATAAAACCAGGGGGAACCGGGTATTTTATGATCGGCAGGAAGACTGAACTACATGACAATAGGAGGTTATCCGATGGACAGTCAACGCGCTAAAGAGATTGTCGCTTCCCCTACCATGGTCAACGTAACCTACGATGGCGAACCGGTTTACATTCAACACGTGGACGAAAAGAAAGAAACCGCACGGATCTATCCGTTAGGTCAACCGGAGAACGAAAAAGAAGTACCCTTATCCCAACTGAATGAACAATGAAAATAAAGGCAAAAGGCTCTTTATGAGAGCTCCTTCTGCCTCATTTTTTACGCACCGCTCATTTAGTTTACATAACATTTGTTATGTCGCTTATGGGCGCACCAGCTAATACCATCGCATTGATGCCGTTCACGAAGGCCTGACCGCTCGCTTTGATGATGTCAGTGTCCATGGCGCGTCCTGTGTAGGTTTTTCCTCCTGCTTCCAGCTGAATATTTACCCGACCAATCGCTTCTTTCCCATGGGAAATGCTGTTGATCTTATAGGAAGTCAGTTTGGCGTCGATGCCGGTTAACGACTTGATTGCACTGTAAAGCGCGTCGATCGGGCCATCTCCAATCGCGCTGCCCTTCCGCTCTTGTCCGTTGATCTTTAAGGTAACGGTGGCCGTTGGGCAAATGTCATTCGTCACGACTTGGAACGAAGTCAGCTCGAACAGCGGATGACAGGAATCGCTTTGTTCTTGATGTTCACTAATCAGGTAATATAGGTCATGGTCGTACACTTCTTTTTTCGCATCGGCCAATGTCAAAAACCGTTGGAATAACCGTTCAAACCCCACGGCATCCGACGTATCGAACCCCAACTTCTCCACCGCATGCTTCACCGCATGCCGACCGGAACGGGCCGTCAAAATCAGCTCCATACTTTCAGCCCCCACCTCTTCAGGGGACATAATTTCATACACCTGCTTATCCTTCAACAGACCGTCTTGGTGAATTCCGGAGGAATGGGCAAACGCATTGTCGCCGGTGATCGCTTTGTTCACCTGCACATCGAGTCCCGTCAAATGGGTCAGCAGCCGTGACGTGCGAATCAGCTCCTTCGTATCGATGTTCGTGCGACATCCGTACAGCGCCTCGCGTACCTTCAAGGCCATCACCGCTTCCTCCAACGAGGCGTTTCCGGCCCGTTCACCAAGACCGTTAATCGTGCACTCGATTTTCTCGGCCCCGTTCTTGATGGCGCTTAAGGTATTGGCGGTGGCTAAACCAAGATCGTTATGACAATGGACGCTGAGGATTACAGAATCGTCGAGATTTTTCAGCCGCTCGTGAATGCGTCGGATCAGGTGTCCAAATTCCTCCGGCTCCGCGTAGCCCACGGTGTCGGGGATGTTAATCATCGTGGCTCCGGCTTTGACGACCGCCTCGATCGTCTTCCACAAATACTCAAAATCCGCCCTCGAAGCGTCCTCGGTAGAATACTGGACCTGCGGCAACAGAGTTTTAGCATATTTCACCGCATCGACACCCATTTGCAGAACGGCATCTTTGGAGCGGTTAAATTTCTTTTCCACATGGACGTTCGAAGCGCCAAGCACAATATGGATCAACGGTTGTTCTGCCTCACGGATGCTTTCATATACGGCATCGATGTCGGATTTAACCGCCCGGGCCAACGCGGTAATGCCTACGCTGTCCCCTACACTTCGGGCAATTTGCTGCACCGCCTGAAAATCTCCTTGCGAGGACGCAGGGAAGCCGGCCTCAATAATATCGACACGGAGGCGCTTCAGTTGATGGGCAAACTCCAGCTTTTGCCGTACGTTTAACTTGGCTCCGGGGACTTGCTCCCCATCGCGTAACGTGGTATCCAGAACGATAATGTTGCGGTAACGGTCCATCTGAAAGTTCCTCCTTGATTTTGAAATTTGGATTGGATCTATGTGAAGCGGGGTTGATTAAACCCGGACTTTAATCAACAAAAAAACCCCGTCTCTGCTATAGAGACGAGGTTTAACCCGCGGTACCACTCTAATTCATTTCACATGATGAAATGATCTCTTTCGATGGCTAACACCATCTATCCTTGTAACGGCGGAATCCCGGCTTACCCTACTTATCAGGCAGCTGTTCATAGACGAGTTCAACATGACGGACACTGCCGTTTCGCACCACCCAACGGCTCTCTGAAAGGTCAAATCACGTTTACTATTTCTAATCAACACATTTGGCAATATGGAATTATTGGTTATTATATGCACCTAGTAACGGATTGTCAACATGACGTCATGAAATCCATCATTCTATCTCGAATTTACTTCGAAGCTCTTGGACCTTAAGAAGAGCCAACTGTAATTGTTCTTTGTAGGAGCTCCAATTTTTCTCGTCTTTGATATAACTTGAGGTGACGTTCAGCTCATCACACTGCTCAATCACTTCTTGAATAAGCTCTTGATTATCTTGTGCAACGGAAAGTTTATTATGCGCATCCAACGTTTCGTTCAAGGAATTTAATAACTGATTTGTCTCGCCTATGAGTTCATACATGGTGGAACGCAGTTCTGCAGGCACTGCCTGATCCAGGGACGGACTATCCGTGCGATTCATCGAGTAGAAAACAAACCAACTATTTTCGGAGTACCCGTCAATTTTCCCTTGAATATAAGCCAAATCAGCTTCACTTGGCTTGTTCGTTAAACTCCTAAAAATTTCTGTGAGAAAGTGAAGTTGATTCGAATATTGGTGATAAAAAATATTATTGTACAAGGTGTACGCCTCCGAATTAGGGTCATCCTTCATAGGCTGACTTGTACATGAGGTGAGAATGATCGATAAAACGAAGGCGATCATGAATTTGCGAAACATAGGATCACCTCATGATACCGAAGCGTGCATATGTTTGGGCGCCTCGTCCCACGGTACAGAATACGCTTGCCCCTTTGCACAAAAGATTGAAGACGAGGTATATGCCGGATCGGCATTTTTGTTATAGTTTTTCCGAGCGATGGTCGTCTCGGCTTGATGGCAAGGCTCATAACCGCCGAATTTCAGCATGATCGAACCTTTCCCGTGCGTCATCGATGCAAGCTCTGTCGGATAGTCCATAAACGTGGCGACCGGAACGACACCTGAAATCACCGCCGTCTCTTCTCCCGTCTCCGGTGGATCAAATCGGCCGTGCGCTTGCTGGATGTCGGTTAACACCTTACCGAGCTGATCTAATGGCACCTTGATTTTAAAATGGTACACCGGCTCCAGAAGCACATTCTCCGCCTGCTCCAACGCCTGCCGGATCGCGCGGTAAGTCGCCTCGCGGAAATCGCCTCCGCTGGTATGTTTATTGTGTGAGCGTCCGGTGAGCAACGTAACGCGAACATCCGTCAGCGGCGAGCCGGTCAACAGGCCGTGGTGCTCACGTTCCAACACATGTTGACCGATCAGGTTTTGATATCCTACGGACAAATCATCCGCATGGCAAGCATTTACAAACGTCACCCCGCTGCCCCGTTCCGCAGGCTCCAGCCGCAAATGGACTTCGGCATAATGCCCTAGTGGCTCGAAGTGACCGCAGCCCGTCACCGGTGTAGATATCGTCTCCTTATATAAAATTTCCGGTGGTCCAAACGTAATCTTCATCCCAAAACGTTCCTGCACTACCTGTTGCAAAATTTCCAATTGGATTTTGCCCATGACATGGATATGCAGCTCCTGCAGCGCTTCATCCCAACGGGTTCCTAAAGTCGGTTCCTCGGCGTCCAGCAGCTGAAATACCCGCAGGACTTCCTTCAGATGAAGCGGCGGTTCAAATTGCACCTTCGACTGCAACGTGGGAGCGAGCTCACGGCGAATCGGGTCTACCAATGCCCCGAGGCCTTCACCGGACGATACCGAGGTCAATCCGGTTACCGCGAACAGTTCCCCCGCTTGAACGAAATCCGTCTGCACAAATCGTTGACCGTTGTATTTGCGGATAGCGGTAATTTTCTCCGTCCGTTGCCCCCCTTCCGGGCCATAGGTTAGTTCATCCCTGACTCTTAACGTGCCTTGCAAGGCTTTGATGAAGGTGACCCGTGTCGCTTGCTCATCATGCCGAATTTTGTACACCCGCCCCGCAAACGGAAGCTCTGGATCATACCGAGTAACCGTTAAACGATCCAACGCCTTCATAAACACGTCGATCCCGATATCCAAGAGCGCGGATCCGCGCAGGCAAGGAAACACCTGGCCGTTTTGAACCATCTGAATGAGATGTTCGTTCCACGCTGCGTCGGATAATGTCCCTTCCAAAAATGGCTCAAGCAGCGCCTCATCCCGTTCCGCAAGCCAAGCCTTTTCCGTTTCGTCTAGTTGCTCGACGGCTGCCCAGGTAGTCAGATCCAGTACATTCGCGCTCAGCTCGCGGCGAATATCTTCCAGAACTCGATCCGGGTCAGCTCCGGTGCGATCCGTCTTATTGATAAAGAAAAACGTAGGAATCCCATATGCCCGCAGCAGCTGCCAGACCGTTTCCGTGTGGCCTTCCACCCCTTCCACCGCGCTGACGATGATCACCGCATAGTCGAGCACTTGCAGCGCCCGTTCCATTTCTGCGGAAAAATCGACGTGCCCCGGCGTATCCAACAAAAAGTAGGTGGAATCCCCAACCTTCATTTCCGCCTGGTCGGCGAATACGGTAATGCCCCGCGCCTTCTCGATCTCGTGGCTGTCCAGGAAGGCGTCGCGATGATCAACCCGACCGCGGCTGCGAATCGTTTGCGTATGGTAGAGCAACGCTTCGGCAAAGGTGGTTTTCCCAGCATCGACATGCGCCAGGAGTCCGATCGTTTTGAACATAGCCGCGTCCCCCGCCACTTAGTTCTTAAAGCTGTGGATCGGAGCCGGAATCCGGCCACCCCGCTCGATGAACGGAGCGCAGTTAAAGGCGTTGACCGGCATAATTGGCGCGTAGCCCAGCAACCCGCCAAACTCCACGATCTCGCCAACGTCCTTGCCGATTACCGGGATAATCCGAACCGCGGTCGTCTTGTTGTTGACCATGCCGATTGCCGATTCGTCAGCGATGATGCCGGAAATCGTCGCGGCGCTCGTGTTGCCGGGAATCGCGATCATATCGAGGCCAACGGAGCACACGCACGTCATCGCTTCCAGCTTCTCCAGCGTCAGCGCGCCGCGCTGCACCGCTTCGATCATCCCGTGGTCCTCACTGACCGGGATGAACGCACCGCTCAAGCCGCCAACGTAGGAGGAGGCCATGACGCCGCCTTTTTTCACGTTGTCGTTCAAAATCGCCAGCGCAGCGGTCGTTCCCGGCGCTCCCGCTTCCTCCAAGCCCATCACCTGGAAGATCTCTGCGATCGAGTCGCCGATTTCCGGTGTTGGAGCCAGTGACAAGTCGATAATGCCAAACGGGACGCCAAGGCGCTTCGACGCTTCCTGCGCAACCAACTGACCGACCCGAGTGACCTTAAACGCCGTCCGTTTAATCGTTTCGCACAACGTCTCAAAATCCTTGCCTTTGACTTCCTCCAGCGCGCGTTTCACAACTCCGGGGCCGCTGACGCCCACGTTGATGACGCACTCCTGCTCTCCAACGCCGTGGAACGCTCCCGCCATAAATGGGTTATCCTCGACCGCATTGCAGAACACAACCAGCTTGGCGCAGCCGATCGAAGCCCGGTCCGCCGTCCGTTCCGCGGTACGGAGGATGATGTCGCCCATCTTTTTCACCGCGTCCATATTAATTCCGCTGCGCGAGGAGCCCACGTTCACCGAGGAGCAGACCCGTTCGGTGACAGCCAGCGCTTCAGGAATGCTGTCGATCAGCACCCGGTCGCCGTTCGTAAAGCCCTTCTGCACAAGGGCCGAGAAGCCGCCGATAAAGTTGACGCCAACCTCTTTGGCCGCCCGGTCCAGCGCTTCGGCCACCGGCACGAAAGTATCGGTCTTCAGCCCGCCGGCAGCGATCGAAATCGGAGTAACCGAGATCCGCTTGTTGACGATTGGCACGCCAAACTGCTTCTCCAGGTCCTCCCCGGTTTTGACCAGGTTCTCGGCAGTGCGGGTGATTTTATCGTAGATGTTCCGGTTAAATACGTTCATATCCTCGTGAGCGCAATCCATCAGGCTGATGCCCATCGTAATCGTACGCACGTCGAGGTTCATCTCGCGGATCATCGAATTGGTTTCTTGTACTTCAACGCGTGAGATCATGGTGTCCCCTCCCTTCCTTAGATCCGGTGCATCGTATTAAAAATATCTTCGTGCTGCAGCTTGATTTCTACGCCGATGGAGAGTCCCAGCTCCTGCAGTTCTTCAACCAGCGTCTCGAAGTTTTTGGTGGGTGCAGAAATATCAACGATCATCATCATATTGAAATACCCTTGAATAATCGTCTGCGAAATATCAAGAATGTTCACATTATGATCGGCCAAATACGTGCAAACCTTGGCGATAATGCCCACTTTGTCTTTACCCAGTACGGTGATAATCCCCTTCAACCCAAGCTCCCCCTTTAATGTAAGACTCCCGCCAGCGCGGACGAGTCATCTGCTTCGATTTATTATGGCAAAAGAACGGCGATTCTTCAATAACGGCTTTTACTCGGTGACGCGGAAAAATAACGCCGCTCTGCCGTCGACATGGGCTTACCCGGCATTGCATCCTTCGCGCCGTCAGCACGGGTGCCGTTCATACCCTCCGTCTCACAATCCTCCGGACGGTAGCTCCCTTGCTTCACTCGGATATCCCGGTAAGCTCCGCAACTTGCCGCGGAGGGCATCGAGATTCGGAGTGTTGATCCAGGGAGCAACAACACGTTACGTAAAGGAAGACGCTCGGTTCTTCCGATCTGGCTGAAACCGGTGATGAAACTGTTCTTCTCCCCGCCGCCCCATGGAGCCGGGTTGCTATATGCCGCTGCACGGGGGCAGCATCGCGGGCAAACCGGTGTCTTTTTGATCAAGGATCAGATCGTGGATGTGAAATTCAGTGAACATGCTCAGACGGTGCTTCGCCAGGTTCACACCCTTCATCAAACGGAGTATCTTCGGGAGCGCCGCTAAATTTGCGGTGTTCCCCAGCCTAATTACGGCAATACGTTAATTTCACCTAACAAAAAAACAAGAAGTCCCAGCGTGGTCATTAACTAAAACCAGCCGAAACTTCCGATGGAAAATCAATTTGGAGGTTGCTCTACCGGAACTGCCGGTTCCGTTTCGCTTCATATTGCTTCTTCAGCAACGCGAAGACAACGGCATCCACAAATTGATTTTTCTCGAAGAACGTTTCCTTTAAATACCCTTCCTCATGAAAGCCCGTTTTCTCCAACAAGTACCTGGATCGAATATTATCGGGGTCGATATAGGCCTCGATCCGATTTAGCCCCAGATCCTCAAATCCGAAGCGCAGAATCTCCTGCAGCACTTCCGTCATGACACCTTGGCGCCAATAGTCCGGGTTGAGCTCGTATCCAACCTCTGCTTTGTAATGCTCCTTCGACCAGTTATGAAAACCGCAAGTGCCGATCACCCGGTCGCTTTCGGCCTTAACCGTAATCGCCCAGCGAAAGCCCCGCTTCTCCAAATAGCGGCTGTTCCACTTCTGGATGAGTTCCTCGGCTTCTCGGAGTTCCACGAAACGATCCAGATCGTAATATTTGGTCACTTCGTCGTTGGAGAAATAATGGAACAAATCGGCGGCGTCCTTCGTCGTCAGCCTTCTGAGTACAAAACGTTCCGTTTCCAATTGAGGGAACATTTTCATAACGACCGGTCCTTTCCTAAAATATACGTAAATCTATTATAGGTGAAGGACCGCGCCAAAAGGAAGAGTTAAAATCCGAAGGATCTTCCACTGAATGTTCACTCTTTAGGCAGCAACCGTTAGTCTAATTCCGATGCCAAAAGGATCACTTAGCCGCAGCTCATTCCCCTCTCGCACATAGGCCACCTTGGCTTCGTCCAACCGGCTTACGACGGCTTCCAAGGCCGGAACGTCCGGCAGTTCCACCGTGAAATAATGAATGCCCACCGCATCCTCCGGCGCTGGCGGCGCATCTTTGCCAGCCCACAGGTTCAGGCCGATATGGTGGTGGTAACCGCCAGCGGAGATAAATAAAGCCGAAACCCCAAAGTGGAGAGTGACCTCAAACCCCAATATTCCGCAATAGAACTGTTCAGCCTGCTGTAAATCCCCTACATGAAAATGCACGTGGCCCATGCGAGTACCTTCCGGCAAACCGTTCCACTGCGCACGCTCGGAGAGATGTAACAGGTTTTCGATATCCACCGGATCGGTCGTCATGTGAATTTCGCCGGACGCGGTTTTCTGCCAGGTGTCGCGGGGGCGATCGGCATAGATCTCAATGCCGTTCTGATCCGGATCGCTCAAGTACAGCGCCTCGCTGACCAGGTGATCGCCCTGCCCCACCGGGATTTGATGCCGGATCAAATTGCGAAGTACAAGGCCCAATGTCACTTGACCCGGAACTAAGATGGCAAAGTGGTATAAACCGGACACGGAACGCTCAGGCAGAATGCGATAACGGGGATCTGCCTCCAGAATCAGCAAGGGATGTTGGCCGTCAACGGTTAACTCGGCAACATTGCTGTTTTGGCGTAGCAGCCGAAGGCCGATCACCTCTTGATAAAAGGTGAGCGAGCGCTCCAGATCGCGAACTTTAAGTTGAACAACGCCAAGCTGCGTGGCGGGATGAATCGGCAAGGGATGAGCCATGATGGATTTCCTCCTTCAAAATAAGAACAAATTACAACCCCAGATGAAATAGCAGCTGTAACAGAGGATGTTACATTTAGTCGTTGTAATCAGTATAGTTACAGGGATTCCAGTTGTCAATTTCGGTACAAAAAAAGCCCCCTGCTATCGGGGGCTTCACTCCGCATACCGTCTAGATGCACTTGCGTTACACGGATGGGTTGTTGACCGTAATTTCGTTCACAACGTCCTGCAGCGTTACCGCCGCAAGCGTATTTTCCATCGCCTTTTGCGCCTTGGAGAAGATCGGTTCAATGGCCGATTGAATATTCTTACCGACCAAGCAATCGGGGTTGGTCTGATCATGGACGGCAAACAATCCGTCTTCCTCCACGACATGCACGGCACGGTATACATCAAGCAGCGTAATGTGATCCAGCTTCCGTGACAGCTTGGCTCCGGCTACCCCCGTACGGACTTCCACCAAGCCCGCTTTGCTTAGCATGCCCATAATGCGGCGGATGACAACCGGATTCGTGTTGACGCTGCCAGCAATATATTCCGAAGTGCAAATCTCGTCCTTGCTGATTTCAAGCAGGGACAAGATGTGAATCGCCACAGAAAATCTGGAGCTGATCGTCATGATAAGCCGCTCCCCCTTTTCATCATCATGTAACCATATTAGTTACTTGAGGAGCGGAATGTCAACCGCCTTTCTCACGAAGCAGACCGCGGACATCGCGCACTTCTGTTATCTTCCATCGAGCAGGTTGCCCAAGCCCCCGGAATGCACGAAAGCCAGCCCGTCACCTTCGATTTTCTGCATGATGAAGCCTTCTCCCCCAAAGAAGCCGGTGCCGAGCTTACGCTGGAATTCTATGCCGACGAACACGCCTTTGGCCGCACATAGGAAAGCGTCTTTCTGACAGATCACCTTCCCGCCGAGCATTTGCAGGTCCAGCGGGACGATTTTTCCGGGATAAGGTGAAGCAAAAGTAACGGCCTGCCGTTGATACCCGGCGTTGGTGAAGACCGTCGTAAACAGGCTCGCGCCGGTCAGCAGCCGCTTACCCGCCCCATGATCACATTGCTGAGATTAATGCCATAAATTAATTTTGCTTCAAAAGCGCTCGGATGACAGAATAACTGATCAGACTGCGATCCCGATAGACGGCGGCCACTGAATCGGGGTGCTCGCCGAGGATGCCTTTTTGCAAAATAGCCGCACCAAATCCGCGCTCCACCGCGCCGTTAAACGTAAAAGTGACGCAGTATTCGGCGGCAAATCCGCAGACCACGACGAAATCGGTGTCATGTTCACGCAGAAGCTCCTCCAGGTTCGTCTTCCAGAACGAGTTGCTCCATGCTTTGGAGATCCGCAGGTCCGATTCGAGTATTTTGACTTCTGGGATGACCTCGTATCCCGGAGTTCCAACGCCCCCATCCTGATCCTGAACTACCACAACCGGCCGGCCCGCTTCCCTGAACAAGTCAGCGACGGCATTAATGTACTCACAAACTCCCGGGATTTCACTTTGGATGCGAGGATGGTTCAAAAAGACTTGCTGCATATCGATGATTAATAAAGCCGGTTTCATGCCTGCTCCCCCTTTGCCGCCTGCAAGGCAGACGACCAATTTCTTACATTATACACGATCCCTGAACCGGCCGCCGTAGTTGCTGTGGAATAATTTTTGCAGTTGAACGAGTATAACATACAACCAGCCAGCCGCTGAAAGTTCAGACGACTGGCTGGTTTCTTTGTAAGCATCTTTTCATTCATAGACGAGAATATCGCGGAGTTGCTTCGCTTGCTCAATATAGGGTCCCTCCGCCAAATTGTTAAACGCTAAATGGGTGGCACGCAAGCTGAGCAGCCGGTCGCCCGGCTGGAGGCCAAATTGCTGCCAGGTTGACAGCGGCAGCGTAAAATACCCTTTGCTGTTCAAGTAAACCCAGCAAAACGTGCGTTCTTTAACGATAACCGGTTCCCCTTCCGGGATGGCGAATTGCTGAAGCTGAGGAATGCTGGCGAAGATCGGGGCCAGCGGCGAGTTGGCAATCAGTTCTTTGCACAGGACGCTAAAGCCTTTGGCCGTATTCCGGCCGGTCATCAGAATAATGTTGGAATCCGGTCGAATCTGGTACTCTTGCAGGGCTTGATCCGGAAGGTAAAACGATCCGTCGGGAAGAATCTTGCTCCATGCGTAAAAGTACTTCCCGCCTTTGGCTTGCACTGCCATGTACATCATCCCCCGAGCAAATTGATAGAATAATCATCGCCCAATCGCGGGGATGGGAGATATGATTTTCGTCACCTTGCAGGTTATATGGAAATTTATGGATTCGATTCGGTGAGCTCCTCAATTTTTTCAGCAAAATAAAGTTTATGTGCTTTGAGTACGATAATCTTCAGCATCATATAAACCGGAATCGCCAAGATCATCCCCAGGATGCCGCCAAAATCTCCGGCCACCAGCAACAAGACGATCGTGGTCAACGGATGAATATTGATCGTTTTGCCATAGATGTATGGGGAGATCAAGTTGCCTTCGATTTGCTGCGCAACCACCACGATAACGATAACCCAGAATACCATCGACGGAGACACGGTGAACGCCACGATGACACAAGGAATTGCCCCCAGCAGCGCCCCGAAATAGGGGATGAAGTTAAACAACGCGCCAACCACCGCAAGAAGCAATGGGTAGGGCAAACCAATCAGCCAAAAACCGATAAAGCTCATAAACGCCAGCAGCATCGCACTAATCATGCGGCCGGCGATAAATCCTTTGAGCATGTTGTCAATTTCATGGATGACGCTGGCTCCATCGCGGCGGTAACGACTGGGCAGCATCCGCACCAGCAATGGCGTGACCCGCTCGTCTTCCTTCAGCATGTAATAGAGCAGGATCGGGACGGTACCGACGACAATGACGAAATCGTTCAGGAAAGTCACCACATGGGACAAGTAACCGGAGATGGCTTCCATGGCCGAGTTCAAATATTCCGTGACTTTGCTCATCAGTTCCGGACTGGTTTCATTCGTCACCATGGAGAGATAACGATTGTCGCGGATGTCGTTGAATTGGGTCTGCAGTCCGTTGATCATCTTCGGCACATTGTTCATAAATTCGATGATCTGCCTCCGGAGCGGCGGCCATACAACGATTAAGAAGATCGTAATGACTCCGGCGAATAACACGTAGATCAGCAGGATCGACAGCACCCGGTTCAGTTTCTTCCGTTCCAAGAACTGTACGATCGGCCGCAGCAGATAATATAGAAATCCGGAGATCGTGAGCGGGACAATTAGAATGGACACCAGCGTCACCAGCGGATTAAAGATAAAGCTGACCTTGGACAACAAATAGATAATGGTCAGCACCATAATAATCCCAAGCGATGTGCGATAAAACGGATGTTGCCACACGGTTTGTTCCTCCTCCCCCACTCTTCCGTATCCAACGGAAGTTTACGGTTTAAACCTCCGGCAGCGTATCCAACGCAGCATCCAACAGGGTATCAAACCACTCGTCGTCTTCTTCGATCCGTGCGTCAACTTGAAGGAATTGCTCCTCAATGCCAGGTTCGTTGGCATAATGAAGGCTGTAATCCCAATCGGTTCCCTTCTCACTGTAGAAGGTAATTTCATAAGCTGCCTTATGCGAGCTCACTTCGAAAATGGTTTTGCCGATATAGGAGCCATCCTCCTCCCGGCGCATTTCTGCGTGAACAATGGTCAATTCGCTCATCATTTACGTAACTCCTTTTTATGGGACAGTCTCTTTGCAATATCGTACCATGTTTTGGGGGAATATCAAATGTAGAAACTAAGGATCGCCTTCGCACGGCATTCCAATTTCGCTGGCAAATGGTGTATGATTAAGCATGTAATTAATTCCTAAAGTTTGGAGGAAACCGTAGATGTCCGATTTTCGAAAGAAACTGGAAAAATATGCTGAACTCGCTGTAAAAATTGGCGTTAACGTTCAACCCGGACAAAATTTGATTATCAACACGACCATCGATAGCGCGGAGCTCGTCCGGCTTATTGTGAAACAAGCCTATGAAGCCGGCGCTCGCTTTGTTAAAGTCAACTGGAGCGACGATGTGGTCACCCGTCTTCGCTATGATATGGCTGCCGAAGAATCTTTCCTGGATGAACCAAAATGGTATGCCGGCGAAATGCTGGAATACGTAGAGAACGGTGCAGCGGTGCTGCATGTCATTTCCTCCGACCCTGATCTGCTGAAAGGCGTGTCCACCCAGCGGCTCACCAATCATCAGAAAGCGTACGGCAAAGCGATGAGCAAATACCGCGAAATGCAGATGTCCGATAAATTCAGCTGGTCGATCGTGGCCGTTCCTTCCAAGGCTTGGGCGGATAAAGTATTCCCTAACCTTCCTGAAGAAGAACGCGTACAAGCGTTGTGGGAAGCAATCTTCCGTACGGTTCGCCTGGATCAACCAGACCCGATCGCCGCTTGGCAGCAACATATCCAGAACCTGACGCAAAAATCCGATTACTTAAATGCGAAACGATACAAGAAGCTGCATTACAAAGCGCCTGGGACCGACCTCACCATCGAGCTGCCGGAAGGCCATCTGTGGGTCGCTGCGGAAAGCATCAACGCCCAAGGCAACACCTTCCTGGCCAACCTGCCAACCGAGGAAGTCTTCACCGCTCCGCTCAAAACTGGGGTAAACGGCACGGTCTCCGCAACGAAACCGCTGAGCTACCGCGGCACGATCATCGACCGTTTCTCGTTGACGTTCGAAAACGGCCGCATCGTGGATTACAAAGCCGAAGTAGGCGCCGATGTCCTTAAACAGCTCGTGGATCTGGACGAAGGTTCGCATTACTTGGGAGAGGTGGCGTTAGTTCCGCATAACTCCCCAATCTCGCAATCCGGTATTTTGTTCTACAATACGCTGTTTGACGAGAACGCCTCCAACCACCTGGCCATCGGCAATGCCTACGCCTTTAACCTGGAAGGCGGCAAATCGATGTCCCAGGAAGAACTGGCACAACGCGGTTTGAACTCCAGCTTGGCGCATGAAGACTTTATGGTGGGGTCCGCTGAGATGGATATTTTCGGCATCACTGCAGACGGCAAGGAAGAACCGATCTTCATTAAAGGCAACTGGGCATTCTAATCGAAAAACAATAAAACCGGATGCTCTCTATCAATGAGAGTCATCCGGTTTTATTTTTAAGCGCCCGCTTCTTCCAACGGCAAGAGCTGCTGGCGAATGAGCTTGACGCGAGAGATGCGTTTGTTGTCGGTTTCCTCCACCACGTACGTGATTCCGCCGTATTCTACGGTTTGCCCGACCTGCGGAGGCAGGATATCGATCCGTGAATATAACCAACCGCCAATGGTGTCATAATCGTCGGAATCCAGCTCCAGGCCAAATCGGTCATTGATGGACTCGATCAGCATAAGCCCGTCGATCGAATACACATTCGTGTCCATCTGCTCGATCCCAGGACGTTCCTCATCGAACTCATCCTGAATCTCGCCGACAATCTCCTCGACGATGTCCTCCAACGTAACCATTCCAGAGGTCCCGCCGTATTCATCGATCAAGATCGCGATTTGCGTTCGTCCCCGCTGCATGCGCTTCATCAAATCACTGATCGGGATCGATTCCGGGACGGCCATAATCGGACGAATTAAGTCACGGAAATTCCGGTTTTGGGAGCGGATCAAATCCTTAATATGAATAAATCCGATAATATGATCTTTATCATGATTGCAAACAGGATAACGCGTTCTTGTGCCTTCCAAGGCGATTTCCAGGTTCTCTTCCAGCGAATGCTGAGTATACAAACAGATCATTTCAGTTCGGGGGATCATAATCTCCCGAGCGGTTGTATCGGCAAACTCAAAAATATTGTCCACCAGCGACATTTCCGTGCTGTCGATCAAACCGCTTTCGCTGCTCTCCTTCATCATGACACGGATTTCTTCTTCCGTGTGAAGCGAGTCCTGCTCCGTTACTGGCGCAATGCGAAACAGTCGCAAGAGACCGGCGGAGAGCCCGTTTAACAGCCAGATGAACGGGTACATTAGCCGGTAAAAGATGCGCATCGGCCAAGCGAGCCATAACGTGATGGTCTCGGCTTTACGGACAGCGATCGTCTTGGGGGCCAGCTCTCCCAGCACGATATGCAAGATGGCGATCAGGAGAAACGAAACGGCTAACGAAATAATAAATCCCGGCCTTTCGCCAAAGCCCATCATTTCGAACATCGGCCCTAGAATTCGGGCAACAACGGGTTCGCCGAGCCAGCCGAGCCCAAGCGAACTGAGGGTTATCCCAACCTGGCAGGCTGACAAATAACCGTCCAGCTTGCTTAACAGCTCTTTCGCGATTATCGCGTTCCTTCGCCCCTCCTCGGCTAACGCCTCGATGCGGGAGCTCTTCACCTTCACAATGGCAAATTCAGCCGACACAAAAAGTCCGTTAAGCAACACCAATAACACCATGAATCCTACGGAATAAAGACTCGGTAAAGGGTCACTCAATACGTTTCCTATTCCCGCCGATCCGGCGGCGAATAGGTGCACCTCCTTCGTGGATTAAAATCATCAGTATTCCATTGCATTCCATATAAGAACGACAGCTTTAATTTCCCAAGGGATTCATCTCCTTTATTTCCAAACAGTTACATGCCATATATAAATTCATCTTAATTATATTATTATACACTACACAGTCAAACGCTGCGGTATTCCTAGCGAACAGGCGTGGCAGGCTGGAAAAATAAACAAAAAGGCCCCCTTGGAAGTGCAAGGGAACCTGAATGAATTTAACGAGTTGGCGGCGGGGAACCAATCACGCCAGGGTATTGATATATCAGCGGCTCGTCGAACGTAGCGTAGTCGAAATTGACCATCAGCATCACGGTCCGCACGCCAGTAACCGGATCGCTGATAATGATATGATCGCGTCCGGCGGCTTCCAGTACGCCTTTAAAGACTTTCGCGTTCCATTCGCTGTTGTTCTCGTAGGTCATGTAGAACGTGCCGACTTTGCCTAAATTCAGACGAAAAATATTTTCAATGTAAGATTGCTCAAAAGCCTGCTGCGGCAACGGCATCACCGTTCCACTGGGCGTAATCGGGCTCCCGCTGGCTACTTGCGGCGGCATGCCGGTTCCGGTTGTTTGTGGATATCCTCCTCCTATCGGCATCATCGGATAAGTACTATGGCCTGCGGGATATGCGGCTTGCCGGAATTGTTGAGTAAACATCTAATCCATTCCTCCTTATGATTAATCAAGCAAATGACAGAGTTAATAGACGGCTGGGCAATCTTCCGCGGATGGAGCAAAGAAGCAATGCGCCTTAAAGCGGCCGGTATTTTGTTGGTTGTACCAGGTGGCAGGACAATCTTCTGTCGGCCGGAAAAACCATAACGCATTGGTTGCCGGCCAAATGCGTTCCCCGTTGATCGCGCGCTGCGCCAAGCGGATATCCCGGTCGCGTGCGCGTTGGTAGAAATATCCCCTCACCGTGGCTTCGAACCCGCCGGGTCTCTGAAACACCATCCGATTCATGTCACGAATATCCCGAAAATCCAGGCAATTCGCCAGGATTCGGTTTACGCCGACATTGCCGACCATTAACATGCCCTGTTCGCCTTCTCCTTCCGCTTCCGCGCGCATCAGGCGCGCCAGCAGCCTCACGTCTTCGGAGTTTGCTTTAATGACGGCCAAGTTGGCTCCTCCTCCCTCTTTGCTGAACGGTATATTTTATGTGCATCTGCCTATTTTGGTGCTAGCATCTGGTAAAAATTCGGTGTCAAGTCGTGAATGCAAGGTTTTTACGTGAATGCGATTACAATATCGAACATTTCGTGTCTGTTTCTATGGACGCGCTTACATGAATAGCATATACTGTAGATAAATAATGTTTTTTTATACGGTTTTGCTTGTTTGTTTATAAAACGGTTGCTTCATTTTACCTTTTAGGAGGTTACCTCATGAAAATCGCGATTATTGGCGGCGGCCTGGCCGGGCTTACGGCTGCTGCATACCTGTCGGACAACGGCAATACGTCTGGTACCGTGTTTGAACGGAGCCCCCAGCTCGGCGGACGTGCTTTCACCTATGAGAAATCGGGATTTACTCTGAACTATGGAGCACACGCAGTATACGGCATCGACAGACATACGCTCCATGCTATGGAAGAAGAGCTGCATTTGAAATTCCAGAGCAAGCAGGTCGATAAGCGTAAAGTGATGTACGCAAAGCACGGACGGTTAACCCCTGCCCCGCTCGATTTCATGAACATTATGAAGACGAATGTGTTGACTCCTATGGAGAAAGTCCGGTTTGTCGCCGAAATCGCGGCCGTGATCGGTAACATCCATCATTTGAAGCAGTATCGCACGCTTGGCGAATATTTGGAGCATTCACACGCATCGGCAGACGTGAAAGAACTGTGGGAGCATCTGGTTTGTTCCAACTTCTTCATTACACCGGAGGAAGCGCGCAAGGTGCCGGGTTCGGTCATCTCTGAATATTACCATAACCTCTTCCTCTCCAGCCGGCCGGTCAGCTACATTCTTGGCAGTTGGGCGACAATTACCGACCAATTGATCCATAAAATCCAAGACAATGAGTCCTGGGAGATCACGGTTAAGGAGCCGGTCGAATCGATTACGATGGAAGACGGGAAATTCGTGTTGAACACGAAAACAAGACAGCAGCTTGTGTACGATCAAGTGATCTTCGCCATGCCAGTACAACAGGTGACCAAACTGCTGGAGGAAACGCCTTGGGCAAATGCACTGGAACCGTACAAGAACAACACCTCGACCGAAGTGCTGGTTTATGATGTGGGCTTTTCCAAAGTCGTTGCCCGTCCGTTCCACTATATCAGCGACATCGATCATAAGATCTTTATCAGCGATGTCTCTGCCACGGATTTTACGGTGGCTCCCGTTCATGGTCAGTTATTGCAAGGCATCGCCTACTTGAACGACGACTTCCCTGATGAGGAGCAGAAGAAGCAATACCTGGAACAGAAAACCCAGCAGATGGAAGCCCTGTTTGATACGTACTATCCGAATTGGCGCGAGTTTGTTGAGGTCAAACGCGTGTCGAAGAAAGCGATGGTCGCCAGCGTCAAAAATATTTACACCAATCAACTGCTGCCCAACCGTTTGGCAGGTGTTCCGTTCTTCTTCTGCGGCGACGGCTGTCAAGGGAAAGGTGAGTTAGCTGAACGCGCTTTCTCCAGCGGCCGGGCTGTTGCTCAGATGATCCTGGAACAAGCGGAAACCAAGGCCTTATCCATTTAATCCAAACAAAAAACAGAAGCGTACACAAGAGTCGGGATCGTCCGACGAATTGAGACGCTTCTGTTTTTGTGCTGTCCAGCCTTTATCAACCTTACTCTGCCTGCCTTTCCTGTGATTATCGTGGGTCTATCGATTTTCTCGCTTACCCGGAGCTATGAAATTTTCGGTATTCCTGCAGCTCAGTCCGATAGGTGCGAACAGACCGCTCGAACCCATGATAACGACGGCCCTGGAATGTCAGCTTGCCTTCGTCTCCTTCCGCACATTGCCCGTATTCCACTCCCGACACGGCAAACTCCAAACGGTCACCGCTTTCGACCTCGAAGGTCATATAATACTTCGTGTCAGAACGGTTCACCGAGGTGTCGGTGTCATGGCGGTGGCTGACTTCGGTCCGTTTTCCGACGATTACGGAATGGACGCTAAGTACAGGCTGCCGGTGGTTTCCGATCGCGCGAAGAAGCCCTCCTGCTGCTGTCGCAGCCAGGATTCCGAGGATGACAACAAACAAGATTGGCAGCGCCGTTTCCACTACCCCAAACATTTCCGTCCACGACTGCATCGCTTATCCCTCCTTCGAGAGGTTGCTCCGTACCGCTGTTCTCTCCTTTCCCCCTAAGTATATGCGGACCTGAAAAAAACTTGTTATTCATCGTGTCCGGAAAATATGCCACTCTTGTCCAAGATATCTTAGAGAAAAAGAAAAACCTCCGATTCGTGGTTACGAATGGAGGTTACTATGGTGTGAAGCAAGAACGATCTATATTAAGCATAGTACTCAAACAACAGTTGACGGGTCTCTTCAGCGCCATCGGCTTCCATTTCGAACGCCTCGTCAAGTCCTTTCTCTGCCCAACAAGCTTTGCAAGCTTCTTCTGTCGTGCACAGATGTGCATCTTCACAGGTGTAGCAGAACTGCAGGTAATTGCGGGTTACAAATTCTTCTTGAACAGTTTTCATAAGGCTCCACTCCTATCATTATGGGAGCGTTCGCTCCGATTTTGGCTTGCCTGTGATTGATCTTCCTTACAAGTTAAATATATCACAAAGTCCGAGAATAGTACGTGATAATTTTCACAATATAATGAACATTATCATTCTGCCCGTTTCTACACAAAAGAAGCATGGATCCCACGCCATGCTTGCTTTTATTATCCGTTTATAGCACCTGCCAGGTTCGTCCCCCATCCTTCGTTTGCATCAGGAGCGAACGCTTCTGATTCTCTTGGGCAACTAACAGCCACCCCACTCGGGAATTAAAGAACTGAAGCTTCACAATTTCAGGGTAGTCCTCCAGCGTTTCGACCAATTTTTTGTTTTCCGGCAACGGCTCCCAGCTCGCGCCTTGGTTTAACGTATGATAGACCGTTGAATCCAAAATCGTCCAACCTTCGTTAGGCGTTAAGAAAGTCGGAGCCAGCTTCTCGTTTAGACCGGTTTGCCAGGACAACTGAAACGGCGCTAACGTCCAAGTGCTGCCGGCATCTTCCGTAAAGTAACCGTTGAATTTGGTGGAATCCCCCCGGGTGCAGCCGACAGGAATCCAGCCCTCTTTCACGCTGCCGGAGAAGAAGGACACAGGCCCAACCGTAAAGCTGTCGCAGGTTTTATACTTGTTCGGATTAAAGAAATGAAGATTTTGAGTCCAGGTTAACCCGCCGTTTTGGGTCGTATATAACGTTGGAAGTCCTTGATTGATTTCGGTTACAAAACCGTGCAGCGGGCTCGTAAAGGCCATCGATGTTTGCGTGCCAGGTATCAATGAAGGGCTGTCCTCTGACAGGAGACGCATCGGATCCGTCCCCCCAAGCAGAACTTCAAAGGTTTGGGCTCCGTCATCCGTCTCATATAAAGACCGTGCTCCATTCTCCCGCATGTTAACCTCGGAGAGCAACCATCCATGATCCGGATCGGCAAATACCATGGCCTTCACTTCCCCTTCTCCAGGGAATGAAGTTACCTTCCAAGTGGTTCCGCCGTCGGTTGTACGCAGGACAATCGTATCTCCGGAACCGGCAGAATTTCGTACGATAAAGCCATGATTCGGATCTAGAAAAAAGATATCCTTGGCATACTCCGGCGTGGTAGCAAACGGTACGGAGGCGGCAGGTGAGATATTCGTCCACGTTTTGCCGTTGTCTGCTGTAATATAAAGCCGCAGCTCGTTACGCGTAATCCCCCACGCTAGTCCCGTCGTTTCACTGAGCAATTGAAAATCGGTGAGACGGGTTTGAATCTGGTAGCGGTTATTCGTGTTCTCCGCCGGAGCGGCGGCAGGATTTCCCTGGTTCTCGGAAGCTGCAGGATTAATCACTGTGATCGTTTGTCCATCCTCAGAAGGCTCGTCTAGTACCGGAGTGGCAGCCGGAGGCGGCTCGGAATTGCAAGCCGTCAGAAGCAGCACCATACCCAGGGCGGTTCCGGCAATCTTAAGCCACAGGCTCAACCTGAACCACCTCGCTTTCTGCAGTTAGATATGAATCATTATAACATAGATGTTTTTCTCGCCGTTATAAACGGGGATCGTTCCCAAAATTCACCGTGAAATGCTGATTGGGTTTATAAACGGCAAAGGCGTATCCTTTGCTTTGCAAATATTCGATAATTTGAGGCAAAATCTTTACCGTCTGCGCTTTCTCATGCAACAGAATCACCTCAGTATCCCGGTGCGTTTGACGCTTTACTTCTTTAAGGATTGTGCTCGGGCTGTTCGGGTATTTCCAGTCCATGGAGTCCACCGTCCAGTCCCACATCTTAAATCCCGCTTTCGCAATATCACCGCGGAACTTCTCACCGATTTCCGGTTTGCTGCCGTACGGCGCACGAATCAAGGTCGGGGAAGTGCCGGTAAGCTTCTCCATCAGCTTCTGTTCCTTCGTAAATTCTTCGATGAAGTGAGCCGATCCTTTGCCGTCATATAAAATCTTCTTGTTGTGCGTCATACTGTGCAGACCTATGTAATGACCTTCCTGCAAAGCCTGATTCACGATTTTCTCATTTTTGCTGAGCTGATTCCCAATCATAAAGAAAGTGCCATGTATCTGATAATGCTCCAAAATATCAAGCAACTGCTCCGTATATTTGCTAGGTCCGTCATCAAAGGTCAGATAAATTACTTTTGGCTTCACAGTCGATTTCGTTTTTTTATCCTGCTGCGCTGGGGATTTCGTTTCGACCGCAGGTTGTGCGGCAGGTGTAGCAGGTGCCGGGTCGGATTCAGCTGTCTGGGAAGCACCATCTTCCTTGCTCGGAGTCCCCTTCGGCTCCGCCTGGGTGTTACTTGATTCTGCCGGGGTACTGTTTGAATCCGCCGGTGTAACGGTAGGCTCCGTCGTTTGCTGTGAATTTGCAAGATTAACGCTCTGCCCCTTCTCCGTTTCCCCTGCGGATGCCAATTTTGCCGGGATAACCACCCGGGTTGACGACTTGTGCGGAAGGGATTTGTTGATCAGTGGGGCGACTGCCACCGCAGTCAATGCCAGGGAAGATGCCGTCAGCACGAGCGCAGCTGTGATGATCCATCTCGTACGCCGAATTATTTTGGATTGTGTGTTACGCTCTCCATGCTTTTCACTTCGTTTACCGTAAGGCGACATCTCATTCACCGGATTCCTCTCTCTCTTTTTCTATTTAATAGAATAATATAAAGCGAGAGTTTCGTCCTTACAGAATCGTTAATCGCTGGTTACAAAGTGATAACAACTTTTAAAAAGCGACATTTTGTTAACATAACATATATTATGTTTTAATTATTTCAAAGAGGATAAAAATAAACCGCCTCCCTAAGAAGACGGTTATCGTGCTGATAGATCCCCGTTTGCCTATTCATTATTATTTAAAATACGAACATTCCAGATTTTACTTTAAATTCAGAACTTTCTTCAGGTACAATGGGTGTAACCCAATACATACGCGCTTCATTCTTAAACGCAGCGAAGCGCCCAAGAGTGCTTGTATCACTTAAGGTTAAGAACCCAACCAACGGTGCAAGCTAAAGCATGGAGAACACGACAAGGAGATGAAAAAAATGAAAAACAAGATGAGTTCCAGCCGGGTTGTAATCATCGGCACAGGGGCGGTTGGTGCGACTACCGCTTATACGCTGCTCTTAAGAGAACGGGTGTCCGAGCTGGTCTTGATTGACGTCAATAAGGAGAAGGCGCTGGGCGAAGCCCTTGACATGAACCATGGTCTTCCCTTCACGGGAGGTGTGAAGCTGTGGGCTGGAGATTACAGCGATTGCGCTGATGCTGACGTCATTGTGATCGCGGCAGGCGCTTCTCAACGTCCCGGCGAGACCCGGATCGATTTGCTCAAACGGAATGCCGTCATCTTCGACAGTATCATTCAAAATATCGTGAAATACAATAATCACGGCATCATTCTCGTAGCAACGAACCCGGTCGATATCCTGTCCTACGTTACATTGAAGAAAAGCGGATTCCCGTCCAATCGCGTTATCGGTTCCGGTACCCTGCTTGACAGCGCACGTTTCCGTTACCTAATTGGACAGAACAAGAAAATTAACCCGCGTAGCATTCATGCTCATATCATCGGCGAACACGGGGATTCCGAGGTTCCACTTTGGAGCTTGGCAAACGTCGCCGGCATCGGCTTGGAGTTCTCTGATGAGGACCGTGAAGAGATCTTCAACAATACGAAAAACGCTGCATACGAGATCATCAACGCCAAAGGAGCTACTTACTACGCGATCGCGCTGGCGTTGGACCGCATCATCGTCTCGATCTTGCAAAACGAAGGCTCCGTTCTGAACGTCTCGACGTTGCTGACGGATTATAACGGCGTCTCTGATGTTTATCTTGGCGTACCGAGTATCGTTGACCGCTCTGGCGTCCGCGAAGTGCTGGATTTGAAGCTGGACAATGAGGAGCTGACTCGGTTCCATGCTTCAGCGAATAAGTTAAAAGCGGAAATCGCCAAACTTGATCTGTAATCACTCCCAAGATGCGCAAAAAAACGTCCGGAATGCGAATCTGCAGTACCGGACGTTTTTATGTTTATTTTATCCTATTAATCATTATAATTCACTTGGTTAAATGTTTGCTTTTATGCCTCTACTCCACACTTCTTCGCTGCATTCTATCGATGGATCAATGGCCTGCCTTCACTTCATCGACATGCTTTACATGCTATTGTTGTTCCCCAGCACCGCCCCGGCGGCGATGACTGCCGCGATAGGGACATAAAGACTCCTTTCCCGAGTTATAAAAATGATTTAAAGGAATGCCTGATCACATCTCCCCGGCTGATAATTCCGACCAGCACCCCGTTGCGTTCGACCGGGAGTTTCTTAATCTGCTTCTTCCCTAAGATCGCCGCAATGTTCTCAATTTCCTCATCCCACGACACGGTGTATACTTTCTTCTTCCCGATTTCCATGACGTTGAGGTCAAGCAGGCGCCGTATACGCTGTTCAAAGTCCTCCTGGTCCCCTTTAAACACAGCAACGTAATAAATCGAATCCACCACAACGTCGCGATGTTTACCGATGTAACGCATAATATCGCCGTCACTGATATAGGACACGATCTCATTGCGTTCATTCACCACCGGAAGTCCACTGATCCGGTATTCCATGAATCTTTCAATCACAGAACGTACCGTATCGGTCTCTTTGACTTTGTACACGTGTTTGATCATGATCTCATGCGCTTGCATGGTTATCCCCCTCATGCAACTATATAAATTGTTGTCAATTGCTTGGAATGCGTAAAAACGCTTTCTCCTTGTGAAAGCCCGCATTCATTTAATTTCCTCTCATTCTATGATACGATAAACTTATCCTATTTGGCTGTGAGGTATTCGTAATTATGGATGACAAATCGCTAGAAACGATTGAGCTGGAGATGGCCGTCCTTTATCGGCGGATGACCACTGTAACTGCTTCCCGAAAAAACGGGAATTTAGACCGTACCGCATACCTGCTGCTGCATCGGATCAATGCCCATGGCGCGGTAGGTGTCAAAGCATTGGCCGAAGGAAGACACGGAAGCGTTTGCCGCCTTACTGCAGAAATTTAATCACGCCCTGCTGAAATTGAAATCGAAATAGCATGTCGGTTAGTTTACATAATTTTTCTTTCGTCAACTTACAGGAGGTTACTCTGATGAATCATATCGATTTGCCTGTTGAAATCATCGAACGCGCCGAAACACCCCGTGGGGAAATCCAACTACAACGGCGCGGCGAGGAGTTCGAAATCATCAGCAACGGCACCTTTCTGATGGCGACGTATAACGGCGAGTCTGAACGCTTGCTGGTCCGCCGCGCACTGGAACGGGTCCCCTCCCCCGAGAAGGTTCTGATCGGAGGCTTAGGGGTTGGCTTTTCTCTGCAGGAAGCACTTCTCGATCCCCGCGTAAAGGAAGCGACCGTCGTGGAGATTGAAGCCAAGGTCATTGAATGGAACCGGACCGTTTTGGCGCATGTGAACGATCATGCCTTAGCGCATGCGAGAACGCGGTTGATTCATGCGGATCTTGTCGCCTGGATTCGTGAGACGGCAGAGACCTTTGATCTAATCTGTCTCGACATCGATAACGGACCGGACTGGAAAGTGTTTGACGACAATGCTTCGTTATACGATGAAGCCGGTCTGGCGGCGCTGCAACGCCGGTTGCGGCCCGGCGGCTGCCTCTCCTTCTGGAGCGCTACTCCTTCTCCGGATTTCGCGCGTCGGCTCAGGGAGGCGTTCGGAGACGTGGAGATCCGCGAGGTACCGCAAACGCACGGGGAACCAGATTATATTTTCTACGTTCGTGGCTCTCATCGATAATCAGCCATTCAGGAGGTACTCCCATGCAAATTCAAAAAGCGATCGACCGCAAGAAACTGGATGAGAAGGTTGTACATATGCCCTGGTTCGTGCAGCAGTTTATCGATTATAAGCTGCCGGATCTCTCCCCTTCTACACTTTTAGAGTATGTACGGGATTACGAACAGTTCTTCAGCTGGCTGCGGGCGGAAGGCTTAACTGCAGCGCAGACGAACGCCCAAGTCACACTCCACGATCTGGAGACTCTGCATATGGAGAGCATTGTGGGGTATCGGCTTCACTTAACCACACGAACCGAAAGCACCAACTCCAAAATTACGGTCTCGCGAAAAATGTCCTCCTTGCGCTCGTTGTTCCACTATCTCAGCCAAATTGCCGAGGACGAGAACTTTTACCCGCTGTTAAAACGAAACATTATGGCGAAGGTGGAAATCAAACGGATCCATAAACCGAAGGATACAGCGGCTAAACTCAAGGGCAAAATTTTGGAAGAAGACGAGTTAACCGAATTTATCGCCTACATCGCCGAAGGATATGGCCGGGATATTGCAGACAATAAACAGGCGCTTTATGCGTATGAGCTGAACAAGGAGCGCGATGCCTGCATCGCCAGCTTGATTCTGAATTCCGGATTACGCGTCTCCGAGGTCGTCAACCTGAATATCGATGATTTGGACCTGGCGAATAAGCTGATTTATGTTTATCGGAAAGGCAACAACGACGAGTCGTTCAAAACGCCGGTGTACTTCCGAGAGCAGTGCAGGGACGATTTGGCCGCCTATCTGACGCTTCGGCAGGCGCGATACCGTACGCCCAAGCGGGAGAAGGCCCTGTTTGTGGCCATACCCAACGGACAAAAAGAAGGAAAACGGATGACCAAACGCGCGATCCAAGCGATGATCATCAAGTACGCCAAACGTTTCGGCAAGCCGTACCTGACGGTTCATAAGCTACGGCATTCCTTCGCCACCGACTATTATTTGCAGAACGATATTTACAAGACCAAAGAGCAGCTCGGTCACGCCTCAACCGAAACGACCGAGGTGTATGCGCATCTTACGGACAAGACGATGTCCGAAGCGATTGAGCGCCGGGTCAGCGGTTAGCAGGTTGCATACAACAAGAGGACTTCCCGTCTCAACGGCAGGAAGTCCTCTTTGCATTAGCCTACATCCAGTTTTGTCGTATGTACTCCGCCATATGCTCGACCTCATCCCGTTGAAACCGGCGTGGCCCCGACTCGTTGGCGGGGAAGTCCGCCTCCTTCTGGACAATGGCGATGACTTGCTGCAGTTCCTGGATCAACGGCTCGTCCTCTGCGGAGCGCAGCAGGACCATTTTCGGATACGTTTCATGTTTGAAGCCTTCAACCAAGATCAAATCATATTCAGTAAAATGCTCAATCAGCTTCGCAAGCGATGTTTCCTGCTCCTCAAAAACGGCCGTTCGCCATGGCGAAGTAATCGCAGCCGCCGCCGCTCCCGCCTCTCGAAAGCGAAACGAATCGGTCCCCTCTCGATCGGCTTCAAATCCGTGCAGGTCATGTTTGATAACGGCCACGCGAAGATTCATGCCATTAAATATCTTCACCAGCCGGGTAATGAGCGTTGTTTTCCCGCTGTTTTTATAACCGACGATCTGTACTACCGGTACCACGCCCGTTTCCTCCCTCGTCCTGCCTATCAACAAACCGCATCAGAAATCGCTGCCTGGCAGCTTCAGTACCGTCACCTGTTCGCCCGCTTGCATCCCCGTGTTAGAAGGAGGAATCACGATTAATGCATCGCTATCCTTGATGGTGATCATCACGCCCGATTCATCCAGCTCCGCCGGAATCGCGTAAAGCTTGCCTTTCCGAACCTCCAACCGGCCGCGTACGAACCGGGTAAAATTGTTGATTTTTCTGTAAGGACGGGCCAGTTCGGCTGTTAACTCAGGCAAGAACGGCTTCGGAACCCCCATCATCCGGCCGATTGCCGGGCGGACAAACAGCTCGAAGCCAACAAAGCAAGCCCCGGGATTGCCGGACAACGCGAACAACAGCTTGCCGTCCTTCACTGCCGCAGACGTGACGCTGCCTGGCCGCATCGTGACTTTGTTAAACAACATCTCAACGCTGTCGCTCGACAACAGGTCGGCCATGATATCGTAGTTGCCCACAGACACTCCACCTGTGGTTACAACCAGATCGTAATTGGCGATGGCTGCTTCCACCTGCGCTTTGGCTTGGGTCAAGTCGTCCTCGATCGCCTCCAACAGGATCGGTTCGCCGCCCGCTTCGAAGATTTGACTGTACAGCATATAGGTATTGCTGTTACGGATACGTCCGTCCTGGAGCGGTTCATCGATCCGCAGCAGCTCTGAGCCTGTGGAGAAGACGGCAACTCGCGGCCGTTTCTTCACCGGAACGCGGTGAATGCCAAACGTCGCCAGCACGGAGAGTTCACCGGCTGACAGCCTGCGGCCAGGCTCGAGGATCACGTCTCCCTCCGACAATTCGAGGCCAACTGGCGTGATGTTCTTCCCCGACTCAATTTCACGAATCAATTGGATATAAGGCTTACCCTCCCGGATAATGGACTCGGTCATCTCAAACATCACCACAGCGTCCGCTTCATCGGGAACTTTCGCCCCGGTCATGATCCGGGCTGCTTGCCCTGGCTTCAATTTCACGGTTGGAACGGAGCCGGCAGGAATCTCGTCTACGACTTCCAAGAAGACCGGATGTTCGGAATGACAGCCCACCGTATCTCGGCTCAGAATGGCGAACCCATCCATCCCTGAACGGCGAAAATGCGGGTATGCATGCGGTGCAGTTACCCGCTCCGCCAAGATTCGACCTAGCGCTTCCGGCAGCGGAACGGTCTCCGATTCTGTCTCCTTAGCGTAGGGCAGAACGATTGCCTGGGCTTCAGGTACCGGCAACGCTTTGCGACGAAACTTCGCCTGGTCCGCTGACTTCATTGCCGGTCAACTCCATTCCCTTGCTGCTCCTGTAAATATTGATCCAGCATCTCGGAGGTTTTCTTTGCAATCTCCATAATTTCTTCTTTGCTTAAATTGTCGTAATGAATCCCCATGACCACAGTGACGGTTCGGCCGAGTGCCTCCGATGCGCGACGGGCATATTCCTCGGTTAAGGTGTGTTCTTTATGTCCCGGTACGGCGGAGGTCAATACTTCAATGTCTCCCCCTGCTTGATAAGCGGTGGACGCCGCTCCGATATGTGATACGCCACCGGTTATCAGCAGCAGTAAATCGCGGCCAACCGGGATCGCTTCCAGCTTAATATCCTCAAATGACAATTTCCGCAGCTCCTTCCACAACAGTATGCCCTTTATTTTATAGGATTCCGCGAATTTCGTCCAAGGTTTGAACCCCTTCAGCCTCCATCCAGGCCGTAAGGTCAGCGACCAGTTGCTCTCCCGCTCGAAGATGAACGAAGTTATGCGTCCCCACCTGAACGACGGCAGCGCCGGCCATAATAAACTCAACGACGTCCTCTGCGCAGCTGATGCCGCCCATCCCCATTACCGGCAGGGTTACGGCTTGACAGACTTGATGCACCATCCGCAAAGCGATTGGCTTAATTGCCGGACCGGACAGACCGGCATACAGATTGTCGAACACGCTCCTACGCTTGGTAATGTCGATTTTCATCGCCGAAAACGTATTGATCAGCGAAACGCCATCCGCTTGTTCCTCCTGGCACATCACCGCCATGCCCACGATATCCTCGGCGTTGGGCGACAGCTTGACGATCAGCGGCAGCGTCGTCGCAGCCCGAACCTCGCGAACGACCTGCCGGGCGATCTCCGTTTTGATCCCGTACGCCATGCCCCCGGCTTTGACGTTCGGGCAGGAAATATTCAGCTCGATCATGTCAACAGCGGTTCTGCCTTCCCGTCTTCGCCAAGCCGCATCCTCATCGATCAGCCTCGCACCTTCCACGTACTCTTCAATCGTATTCCCACCCAAATTCACGATCCGTACCAGATCCAGCTGCTCCCATCTCGGACATTCCTCACGCAGGAAGGCGTAGATGCCCGGATTCTCCAATCCAACGCTGTTTAACATCCCCGACGCTGTCTCAGCTACGCGAACGCCTTCGTTCCCTGCCTTTGGATGCAGCGTCAACCCTTTTCCGGACAACCCGCCTAGTTGATTGATATCATAAATCGCACCATATTCCTGACCAAAGCCAAACGTTCCAGAGGCCATCACGATCGGATTTTTAAAAAAGACTCCAGCGAGGCGACACGATAAATCCGTCATACAAACATCACCTCTTCCGCCAAAAATACCGGCCCGTCAGCGCAAGCCTTCTTCCGGACGTCTCTGCATTTCACGCTGCAGACAAGGCAAGCACCGATTCCGCATGCCATCCGATTCTCCAAGGAGACGTATACCTTGGCCTGGCCGCCGCTTTCCGCCTGTTTGCGCTGGACGGCATGCAACATCGGATGAGGCCCGCAAGCAATTACCGTATCGTACGCCCGAAAATCCACTTTCTCTAGAATCGAGCCGCCTACATCCACCGTCACGTTGCCGCGGGACATCGCACGGAACTCCTCTACCAAATAAGGCTCGCGGCTGTAACCGAGATATACGTCTGCCTGCGGTGCTTCCCTAAGCGCATAATAAAACGGAGCGATGCCGATGCCACCGCCTACAAAGGCGGTTCTTCCCTCCAGCGGCGGAAACCCGTTACCAAACGGCCCGTCCAAGGTCAATCGGTCGCCTTGCTTCAGTTCAGATAACCGGGTCGTACCTACCCCCGCAACCCGGATCAAGAAATCCAGCCGATCCTCTTCGAGATCAAAGATACTGATCGGTCGGGACAGTAACGGATAGCGTTCTCCTGCACGCAACATGTAGAATTGCCCCATTTTTCCCGTAAATCGCCCTTGTACGGACAGTTTGAACACCCCTGGTGATATTTCCTCGTTAGCCACTACGATTGCCATATGTTCACCCCACCCCATTTGATTACACTTCATCAAAGGATGCAATTTTTTAGCGGGATCGTCTGTGACATCTCTCACAGCGAATCATGAGAGGAAATCAGCGCAATTTTTCACAATCCATCATGATCTGAAAAAGTTAGGGGATACTAGAGAACATGTACAGTTTTGGGTTGAAGGGGGACTTCAAATTGCTTATTCAGCTTAAGAATGCTCTGGTCTGCTGCATGACCGCTTCTCTGATCATGGTGGGCGGGACGGAATTTTATCCCGTCAAAGCCGCCGCACTGGATCTCGAAAACAGAGGGCCAGAATCTCAGGGGGACCAGGCGGACAAGAAGGCGGCACTCGTGCCCGCAGGTGCCAAGCCGGCAGATCTTGGTGAGCTGCGGCGCAAATATTCAGAAACCTTCATCTTCCGGGGGCCGGAGGTGAAGCAGATTGCACTGACCTTCGATGATGGTCCGGATCCGCGGTTTACGCCGCAAATTTTGGACGTGCTTCACCGGAAAGGGGTCAAAGCCACCTTCTTTGTTGTTGGTGCACGGGCTAAGAAGTTTCCCGGCCTGTTACGGCGGATGCATCACGAAGGCCATCTCATCGGCAATCACTCCTTTAATCATCCGAACTTCCGCAACCGCTCCATTAAGCAGTTCCAGAGCGAGATTTTACGCACGGAGAAAATTATCCAGAACGTCGTTGGATACCGTCCCCAGCTGATTCGGCCGCCTTATGGAGAAATCAAGGAAGAACAGGTTCAATGGGCGAAAAAGAACGGCTACACCCTCGTCAATTGGAATGTGGATTCACAGGATTGGAAAGGGATCGACAAGAACAAAGTGATCTCCAACGTGATGCGCACGGCGGGGCCCGGCTCGATCATCCTTCAGCACTCAGGCGGCGGCGTTGGCTCCGACTTAACCGGCACCATCCAGGCTTTGCCGAAGATCATCGACGCCTTGCAGGCACAGGGGTATCAATTCGTTGATCTTTCCGAGCTGCTGCATACGACCAAATACCGCTGATGTATTGGGAATCTTCTGAAAATCAGGCACTTCGCCAGCAAGCACAAAAAGTCGGCCAGGATACATTCTGACCGACTTTTTTAAACAAGGTGTTTAATTTAATACGTAAAGCGTCACATCTTGGAAACCAAACGATTTCGCATTTGCTGCGCTGCCGGGAATAAAGATATCAATCCGGTTACCCTTGATTGCGCCCCCCTGATCGGTGGCCGTAGCTACAAAAGCCTGATCCGGCAGACCGTCATGGTTGTGGCCGGTCACCAGCACCTTTGTGCCCATCGGAATGACATTCGGATCAACAGCGATGGTACCAAGCTTCAGCGGGTTGCCGAAGTAGTCAACCGCGCCCCATTTTCCATTCTCACTAGCTGATGCCGAATACGCCGATGCTTTCACATTGATCGTTTTCGAGTAAGTAAAGGTTTTCCCCCATGCTTCAACCACGTTCCCGGTAGACATGACCTTGAGCTTGGAAGCGGAAGCAGTTGTCGTAGCTGCGCTCTCCTTCTTCGCCGGAGCAGCGGAAGCAACTCCCGTCGTTTGGGTTTGAACTCCCGGAATGGTGATTTTTAAACCAGCGTAAATATTTTTCGGATTGATGGATGGGTTGGCAGCCATGAGCTTATTCATATCTACGCCATATTTTTTGGCAAGAAGATAAAAAGTATCTCCTTCCACGGCTTTATGTACCGCGTCTGCATGGACGGAAGTCGTCTGCATCGGAATCGTAAGGCTTGCGGCGATCAGCGCCGTTGCTGCAATTTTAGACCAAATACGAGTATTCAAATGAATTGCCCTCCTTTTTACTGCGCCTGCGGAGTTAGTTGTCGGATTCGGGAAAAAGGATCATTCCCGGCGCATCGCTTCGATACGCTTCACCCCAAGAAAACAGTCAGCTAGGCAGCCCCTGTTTTCATCTTTCGTCCCCCGCACCTCAAGTTCAGGTTTCGGCCTACTTAATATATCACAATTTTGTAACCAATAGGTCAGGTAAATCCCACCAAACGGCGGAATTGCTTGATTGGACTGGTTACATTTTTGTGTTCAAAGGTAAAAAGAGTGTAAATTTAGATCGTACGTTCGATCCATCGGAGGACAAAAAACCGCCCGAATGGAAGCTCGGACGGTCCTTAAGATTTATAATACTTTGCTTAAAAAATCCTGCGTACGCTGATGCTTCGGCGCCCCAAACACCTCTTGCGGCGTACCTTGCTCCAGAATGACACCTTGATCCATAAACAGGATGCGGTCGCCAACCTCACGGGCAAATCCCATCTCATGCGTAACGATAACCATCGTCATTCCCCGTTCAGCCAGGTTCTTCATAACGTCAAGCACCTCTCCGACCATTTCCGGGTCCAGGGCCGACGTCGGTTCATCAAACAGCATCACATGCGGCTCCATAGCCAATGCGCGGGCAATCGCAATCCGCTGCTTCTGTCCGCCGGAGAGCTGCGCCGGATAGGCGTCCCGCTTATCCTCCAGTCCAACCGTGCGAAGCAGGTCCATGGCGATCGCTTCCGCTTTGCCTTTATCGAGCTTCTTCACGCGAATCGGCGCGAGCGTAATGTTGTCGATCACGGTCTTGTGCGGGAATAGATTAAAGTGCTGGAACACCATCCCCATTTTCTCGCGGGTTTTATTGATGTCATGTCCCTTGGCGGTGATCGAAGCGCCTTCAAAGGTGATCTCCCCTTCGGTCGGAACCTCTAACAGGTTCAGGCAGCGGAGAAACGTACTTTTCCCCGACCCGCTAGGACCGATGACGACGACAACTTCGCCTTTGGAGATTTCCAGATCGATCCCGCGCAAAATATGGAGTTGGCCGAATTTTTTATGCAAACCTTTAACGGTGATCACTGGTCTTCAACTTCCTTTCGAACACGCCCAAAATCCGAGACAGCGTGAATGTCAGAATAAAGTACATAATGGCGATGATCAAATAAGGCGTCATCCCATCGTACGTAATCGTCACGACGGACTGTGCTTGATAAATCAGCTCGGCCGTACCGATGATCGATACGATCGACGATTCTTTAATGATCGTAATAAACTCGTTGCCAATCGCGGGAAGCACCGATTTGATCGCCTGCGGAATGATGATATGGCGCATAGCCATCCCTTTGGTCATCCCCAAGGAACGGGCCGCTTCCCCTTGTCCCCGATCGACACCTTGAATGCCGGCACGGAAAATTTCCGCCAAATAAGCCGAACTGTTAATGGACAATGTAATCGCACCTGACTGAATCGGGGTGAAATTAATATCAAACATAAATGCGAACCCGTAGTGAATAATCAACAGCTGTACCATCATTGGGGTGCCACGCAGAAATTCAACCCACACATGCCCCAGAAACCGTAAGATCCCCCATGGCGACATGCGCAATAGTGCGATCAACAAACCAAGAAAGAAGCCGCATATCACGCTGATCGCTGCCAAGAGTAGGGTATACTGAACACCGGCCAAGAAGTAACTGCGGTATTCCATAAACATTGAAATTAAGTCCATAACGCCTTCCTTCCTCCTCCTTTACCTTAAACCCTTAAGCAAAAAAACAGAAAATAGCGAAAGCTTCGCTATTTTCTGTGGATGGATATCGTGATTATTTTTCGGCCAGTTCGCTAGCTTCGGCAACGAATTGATCGATGCTGCCTGCGCTAATCAAGCGATCGAGCGTCTTATTCACTTGATCCAACAGCTCTTGGTTGCCTTTCTTAATGCCAATCACGTAGCCTTCATCCTCAGTTACCGGCTTGGCATCGGTGATGACCAGGCCTTTAACGTTCTTAACGAACGATTCTGCGACAGGACCTTCCAAAATAGCAGCATCTACACGGTTGGAGTTCAACTGCATAATGATGTCATTGATTTTAGCCAGCGAGGTCAGTTTGGCATTCGGAATTTCCTTCGCCATTTCTTCTTGAATGGAACCTTGTTGAACGCCGATTTTCGCGCCCTCCAGCGATTCCATTGTGCTGAACTTGTCTTTGTCCGCTTCACGAGTCACCACAGCTTGCTCCGCTTTGTAGTAAATTTGCGACATGTCGATTTGTTCAGCACGTTCTGGAGTTGGGCTGAGTCCAGAAATGACGAGATCCACACGTCCGCTCGACAGCTCGTTCAGCAACGTATCGAATTTCAAGTCTTTAATCTCCAGCTCAGCGCCCAGATCCTTAGCGATTTCCTTAGCGATTTCTACGTCGAAACCAACGATTTCGTCTTCGCCTTTGTCGTTCTTAATGTGGAATTCATACGGCGGGAAGTCCGCACTCATCCCTACGATCAGTTTCTTAGCCGGTTCGGTTTGGTCTCCGCCCGCTTGAGTCTCATTTTGGTTCGCGGCTTGGCCGGCGTTGTTTGCCGCGTTGCCGCTGTTATTTTTTTCCTGACCACAAGCGGCCAGCACCATGGTTACCATCAAGACCGCTATGAATAACATGCCCCATTTTTTCATGCTTTTCTCTCCTATTCTGCTTTACTTATTACACTCGATGATTACTGGGCTAATTATAAATCAGAATGCATATATATGCAAAACAATTTTCATGATATACAAAAGTTTTCACAGATCTGCCCTATTGAACCTCGCAAATCCCTATTTATCATACTTTGGTCAATTCAATCCTGAATTATGTTTCACATTGGGTTCATGCTCCTTGCTGCCTTGGGGAATAATGAACATCATCACCATCCCTAGCGAATTTACGAGAGGAGGCGCCAATCCGTGCTGCTTGAAGCGCTCTACCATGTGCCCCGGGATAAATGGGCGTATGCCTATGATTCAACCACGATCCATCTTCGCATCCGGACCAAACGGGATGATGTGGAACAGGTTGTTGCGATGACCGGGGACAAATACGATTGGACGGGAACCTACCAGGAGCTGCCGATGGAAAAAACGGCCCATGACCGCATGTTCGACTATTGGGAGGTCGCTGTGCGTCCCAAGTTCAAGCGCCTTTCCTATGCCTTTAAGCTTACGGCGGGAACGGAAACGGTTTACCTGCTGGACACGGGGATTCAATCGGAGTCCCCTCAACCGCCGGGGGAATGCTTTGAATTCCCGTATATCCATGAAAACGAAGTAGTCCGGGTGCCGGAATGGGCGAAGCAAGCGGTCTTTTATCAGATTATGCCGGAGCGGTTCGCCAATGGAGACCCTTCCAATGACCCCAAGCCGGTCGAAGCCTGGGGAGGCAAGCCGACCCGTGAAAATTACTTCGGCGGCGATTTGCAGGGAATCATTGACCACCTGGACGATTTGACGGACCTGGGTATCACGGCGATTTATCTCACGCCTCTATTTTTGGCTCCGTCCAACCATAAATACGACACCGTCGATTATAAGCAGGTTGACCCTCACTTTGGGAACAACGACTTGCTGCGGGAGTTGGTTGAGCATTGTCATAACCGAGGGATCCGGGTGGTGTTGGACGCGGTCTTTAATCATTGCGGGGAGCATTTCCCTCCGTTCCAGGACGTCCTCAAACATGGAGAAGCCTCCCCTTATGCCGGTTGGTTTCATGTCAACCAATTCCCTGCCAGAGTAGAGAACGGGATTCCGACTTATGATACGTTTGGGTTCTTCCCCAACATGCCTAAATTTAATACAGCGAACCCGGAACTTAAGAAGTATTTGCTGGAAGTCGCCGAATATTGGATTAAGGAAATCAAATTGGACGGCTGGCGGCTTGACGTCGCTAATGAAATCGATCATTCGTTCTGGCGGGAGTTCCGGCAGGTGGTGAAACAGGCAAACCCGGAAGCCTATTTGATCGGAGAGGTATGGAGTGACTCACTAAACTGGCTGCTGGGCGATCAATTTGATTCGGTGATGAATTATCCCTTTGCGGATAAAGTGCTGGAGTTTTTTAACGGCGGTGTAGACGGGGCTGCCTTCTCCGATGAGATGGGTGCGCTGATCATGCGATATCCGCATCAAACGAATGAAGTGATCTTCAACATGCTGGGAAGTCATGATACCCCGCGCCTGCTGACCCGCGTCGGCGGCGACAAGCGCAAGCTCAAGCTCTGCGTGGTGTTTCTGTTTACGTATATCGGGACGCCTTGTTTGTTTTACGGCGACGAGATCGGACTTACCGGCGACGGGGATCCCGATTGCCGAAAATGCATGGAGTGGGATCGCAGCAAACAGGACCGTGAGCTTTACGATTTCTACAAGCTGATGATCAGGTTGCGCAAGCAGCACCCGGCGCTTCGTCACGGTCATTTTCGATTTTTGCATGCGGAACCGGGGGATCCGTGCATCGTATACGAACGAATGGATGAGAAAATGCATTTTACCGTGTGGATGAACAATACCCCGAAGCCAGTCACCCTCACCCATCCGATGCAAACGAGCGATTGGCGAGATGCCCTCACCGAGGAAGCGGTGGTGCCGACGAACGGGGTAATGAGCATTTCCCTGGATCCCTATGGCTTCCGAATTCTGTACCGGCACATTCAAAAATAACGAAGAAAAAAGCGGACGAACGATCGTCCGCTATTTCTTCAGGCTTTCGTATATGTGGAGGTATTGTCTTGCCGATGCATCCCAACCGTAATCGCCGGCGAACGCATTTGCTGTAATCCGGTGCCAATGCTCGGGCTGGCGGTAGAAGGACACCGCCCGGCGGAGCGTATACAACATATCGTGCGCGTTATAGTTGCGGAAGGTGAAGCCGTTGCCCTCCCCCGTAAATTCGTTGTAGGAGCGCACTGTATCGTTTAAGCCGCCGGTTTCTCGTACGACGGGGATCGTGCCGTACCGCAGCGCCAGAAGCTGGCTGATGCCGCATGGCTCAAACCGCGAAGGCATCAGGAAGATATCGCTGCCGGCATAGATGCGCCGGGATAACGCGTCGCTGAACTTGATTTGGACCGACAGCTTCCCGGGGTGACGCCATGCCGCTTCCCGGAACCAATCTTCATAAGCTCGGTCCCCTGTGCCTAGAAGCACAAACTGCACGTCATCCGTACTAAGCCATTCATCCATTACCCGAATCACCAAATCCAGCCCCTTTGGTTCAACTAGACGGGTAACCATCGAGATCAGCGGTGTATTTGGTGTCTCCGGCAGCCCGAGCTCCCGCTGAAGCACTGGTTTATTAGCCCGCTTCTGCTCTAGGTTGCGTCCATAACGGGCAAAGAGCTCCAGATCGGTCTCCGGATCGTAAGCCCGGGTGTCAATTCCGTTCACGATTCCCGACAACCGGCCGCTGATTGAGCGAAGCAGACCGTCCAGCCCATAACCGTAATGCTCGGTCTTGATCTCCTCAGCATAAGTTGGGCTGACCGTCGTTACATGATCGGCGTAGATCAAACCGGCTTTCATAAAGCTGACTTGATCGTAATACTCTACCCCTTCCGGCGTGAAGTAGTCCCAAGGGAGCCCCAACAGATCTCCCAGAATCTCTTTCGGAAAAATCCCCTGATATAACAGGTTATGTATCGTATAAACGGTCCAAATGTTCCGGTAATCGGGCCGATCGCGGTAATGCTCCCGCAGCAGCAGCGGGAGCATCGCCGTATGCCAATCATGGCAATGGATAATGTCTGGCATAAACCCGGTAAGGGGAAGCAGCTCCAGCACCGCCCGATCCAAAAACGCAAACCGCTCGCCGTCATCCCAATGGCCATAGATCCCTACTCTGTCAAAATAGTCCTCGTTATCGATCATATACACGGGGATCCCTTCCCAATCCAGCCGGGATATTCCGCCGTACTTGTTCCGCCATCCGACTGGCACCATGCCGGTGCCGAGATGATGCAGACGTTCACGGTAAACTTGCGGCAGCTCGCGATATCTTGGCATGATCACCCGTACATCATGGCCGGCTTCGATCAACGCCTTGGGCAGTGCCCCAATCACGTCAGCCAGGCCTCCGGTCTTAATAAACGGCGCGACTTCGGCCGCAGCAAACAAAATCTTCATCGTTTCGCCCTCCTTCTTGGCGCTTGACGCTTCCACACCGTCATGCTCAGCGGAGGAAGCGTAACGGTCAGGCTTTGGGGCCTACCGTTCCAAGCCGTTTTTTCGCTCAAATGCAGCTTGGGCTGCTGGTGCCCGAACCCGCCGAAATGAACATCATCACTGTTAAATACAAGATCGTACCGTCCAGGCAATGGAACGCCAACACGATACTCCCTTCGCTCCTCAGGCAGAAAATTCAGCAGCACCAGCAACAGCTCCTGCGGCTGCTTTCCTTTTCGCACATACGCAATCACACTTTGTTTGTCATCGTCCGGGATCATCCACTGAAACCCCTCAGGCGCATGATCCTGCTCCCACAGCGCCGGCTCTTGCAGATAAAAGCGATTTAGCGCCTGGCAATACCCATGAATCTGCCGATGTGACTCGTAATCAAGCAGGAACCAATCCAGCTCCCCTTGATCACGCCACTCGATAAATTGGCCAAATTCTCCGCCCATAAATAACAGTTTTTTCCCTGGAGTTGTCAGCTGATACCCAAGTAACAGGCGAAGTCCGGCGAATTTTTGCTCGTAGCTGCCAGGCATTTTGTCAAGCAGCGATTTTTTGCCGTGCACGACCTCGTCATGGGAGAGCGGCAGCGTAAAATTCTCCGAATAGGCGTACCAAATCGGGAACGTAAGCAAGTGATGACGGTGAGGTCTTTCGCTGAACGGAGTTTCAAAATAATCCAACGTATCGTTCATCCACCCCATATTCCACTTGTAATTAAAGCCAAGTCCACCCTGATGCGCAGGGGCGGTCACTAACGGCCATGCGCTGGACTCTTCCGCCATCATCAAAGCATGCGGGAAGTAGCGGAACACCGCAGTATTGAGCTGCCGCAGGAATTCTATCGCCTCCAGATTTTCGCTGCCGCCCTTTTCGTTACGCGCTGCCGCCCAGGACGGTTTCTCGAAATCGTAACGAATCATGCTGGTCACGGCGTCGACTCTCAGCCCGTCGAAATGATACTTTTCAAGCCAATATATCGCGCTGGAGATCAAAAAAGAACGTACCTCGGGTTTACTGAAATCAAAGCTGAGCGTCCCCCATCCCGGTTTCTCCGCTTTGGCCGGATCGGCGTACTCGAACAGGGGCGTTCCGTCAAAAAGACGCAGCCCGTGATCATCCTTCGTAAAATGGCCCGGCACCCAGTCGAGCAACACACCAATCCCGGCCTGATGACAGCAATCCACGAAATACATTAAGTCCTGCGGCTCCCCATACCGGCTGGTAGGGGCAAAATAACCCGTCGCTTGATATCCCCATGATAAATCATACGGATGCTCACATAGAGGCATGATTTCGATATGGGTGTAGCCCATCTCTTTCACGTAGGGGATTAACAAATCCGCCATCTCTCGGTATGTGTAAAAAGAACCGTCGGGCCGTTGCCGCCAGGTCCCGAAGTGAAGCTCATAAATGTTGATTGGCCGTGCGTAAGGTGCGCTGCGGTTCTGGATCCACTTCTCATCTCCCCAAACGTAGTTGTCCAATTCAGTGATGATGGAAGCTGTTTTTGGCCGCACTTCTGCATAAAAAGCATATGGATCTGCCTTCAAGCGGGTCTCCCCATCCGGCCCGGTCAAAGCATACTTGTAAAAACTTCCAACCGGAACATCCGGAAAAAAACGAGTCCAAATTCCCGAATCGGGTATCTTATATAGTACATCACGTGTCCCCTTCCAACCGTTCCAGTCGGCGACAACGGCGACTTGGCATGCATTCGGGGCCCAAACGGTAAAGCGAACTCCACGTCTTCCCCCTTCGGTTACGGGATGGGCGCCAAACGTGCGGTAGCTTTGATACAATGTCCCCTCGCGGAACAAGTAAATATCCGTGGGGGATACGGCGGAAGCCCATGCTGATTCGAACCTGGCATCAAACAAATCTGTCACCACCTTTACAACGGATGAAAGAACGTCAACTGTTTTTAGAAATTCAAAAAAATTTCAGTATTTACATCAAAAATGTGTAATACTTTCGGATATTTTCCATAATTTATTCCATCTACATTATATCCTAATGTATGTGCCTCACAGACCAAAACATGCGGGAGGGAAATGAAATGAGGAAAAAGGACTGTATTGCAATGCTTCTTGCCGGCGGAGAGGGGCGACGATTATCTCCGCTGACCACCAAGCAGGCGAAACCGGCCGTGCATTTTGGCGGACATTACCGGATCATCGATTTTCCTCTCAGCAACTGCGTCAACTCCGGAATTGATACGATTGGGGTTTTGACGCAATATGAAGCGGCTTCGCTCCATGAGCATATTGGCGAAGGAGAACCATGGAAGCTGAAGCACTCCGAGAATGGCGGGATTACTTTGCTGCCAGCGTATCGGGAAGGCGTTGAGGAATATACGGGAACGGCGGACGCCATATACAAGAACATGGCATTTGTCGATGGTCATTCGCCCAAATACGTCCTGATCCTTTCTGGAGACCATATTTACCATATGGACTACCGTCACATGTTGGATTTCCATCTCAGTCACCAGGCGAAAGCAACGATTTCGGTCATGCCGGTACCCTGGGAAGAAGCCCATCGCTTTGGCATCATGACGAAGGATGAGCACAACCGCATTACCGAGTTCGAGGAGAAGCCGGCGCAGCCCACTAGTAATCTCGCCTCGATGGGTATCTATTTGTTTGATTGGGAGTTCTTAAAGCGACAGCTCGAGGAAGATGCAGCCAATCCGAACTCCAGCCATGATTTTGGCAAGGACTTAATCCCGAAAATGTTGGCAGGCAGCGAGCCGCTGCACGCGTATGAATTTAAAGGGTATTGGCGGGACGTAGGAACGGTTCAAAGTCTATGGGAAGCACATATGGATTTGCTGGTTGAGTCCTCCGAATGGAAGCTTCATCGTGAGGATTGGCCGATGTTTACCCGAGAACGGCCGCTCATGCAAGGATGGGTTAAAAAACGTCACACCCACTTCCCTTCCTCCCTCATCCATGATCACTGTTCACTCGAAGGATATGTAGAACGTTCGGTTATTTTCGCCGGCACGGAAATTGGCCGGTACTCCCGAATCAATGACAGCGTCATTATGCCGGGCGCGAAAATCGGCCGTAACGTCGTGATCGAGCGGGCGATTATCGGTGAAGGCGCCATCATCAAAGACGGTACTGTCATCAAAGCGGAGCCTGGAGATATCAGCGTTGTGGCCCCTTACGAAACCGTGTATGCCAAACCGGTAAGCCGACCTCAGCCCTCCCGCTTGCTTCAGGAAGTGTACGATAACGCCCCTCGGCTTCGGGCCGAAGGCTTGCTCTCCTAACCAAAAAGGGGCCGCTTCGAAAGAATCCATGGATGATCTTTCGAGGCGGTCCCTTTCGGTTCTGTATGTGCTTTTAATCGGTGTTAAACTTGTGCATATAAATCAGCGTCCAGCTGATATAAATTGAATTCGCGTCCGTTATTGCTGCCCGTTCCTTGGAGCTGATACCCTAAGCCCTCGTATAACTGAGTAAGCTTCTGGTTCTGGTTCCAGCAGTCAAGCCGTATGCCGGGACGTCCCAGCGCCTTGGAACGTTTAGCAGCATAACGTAGAATTTCACTGCTCAGCCCGCGACCGCGGTAAGCCAAACGGATCGTGAGCCGGTGCAGGTAACTGTAACCGGGAACGTTCAGCTCGCCCCAATAATCGGGATCTGAATCCTGCAGCGTAAACAAGGCCACCGGTTCGCCTGACTCCTGCAGCAGGTAAATTTCACGATCTTCAAAATATGACCGAATCAGCTCCGGTGTAAATTGCTGCGGATTCCACTGATTCACGCCATTTTCTTGCATCCAAGTCGCGGCTTCTACCAGGACCTGCCGCACCGTCTCCAAATCATCTTCGCCTGCCAGTAAGACGTCAAGCGTTTCCTGAGCCGTTTCAAGTTTATCGATGAGCTGCTCCAAAGTAGGTTCCCTTCTCTCCATGAATTTCTAATCTCTATTTATTCTCTCTCTATTGAGGCTTTGTCTCCGTTTCGGCTGCAGCTTCTTCCCTTTGGGTGTCGCTTAACAGCGGCAAGATCACAGAGACGGTCGTCCCAACGCCAAGCTCGCTCTGAATTTCCATTTCCCCATGATGCAGCTCAACCAACTGCTGACTGATTGCGAGTCCCAGCCCGGTACCGCCGCCCTGGTGATTCACCTGGAAGAAACGATCTTTCACTTTGTTTAAATACTCCTCGCTAATGCCAATCCCCGAATCGATGACATCCACTTTCACACGTTCCGCATCCAGATGGTCGATGACCAGATGAATCCAGCTTTGTTCATGGGAAAACTTGATCGCATTGTCCACCACGTTCAAGAACACTTGCTTCAGACGGTTGCCGTCCCCGCTGACAATGGCGGTGCCGTCGGTTTTATCCTCGAGCTTCAACTGAATATGCTTCTGTTCCGCCTTTGCCCAGACGTTGAGCATCGTCTCCTGAAGCAGTTCTTTGAGGTTCACCTCTCCGATCACCAGCTTCATCTCGTTGGATTGCAGCTTCGAGAAATCAAGGATTTCCTCGACAAGTCCAATCAAGCGATCGGTTTCTTTCGCGATAATCCCTATCCCAATCTTCGTCTCCTCAGGATCGAAGCCGCCGGAGGTTAACGTCTCGCTCCAGCCCTTAATCCCGGTCAGCGGCGTGCGCAGCTCGTGTGAAATCGATGAGATAAAATCATCCTTGATCTGATTGCTGCGGACGATCTCTTCGGCCATATAGTTTAAGGTAGCCGCCAGCTCACCGAGCTCATAACGGTAATTGCCTTTGATTCGCGCATCGAATTTCCCTCTGGCCATTTGCGCCGATACGTCGCGAATATTATTAATGGGCTTAACGATCGAGTTCGCCAATCCGATGCTAAACAGCGTAACGATGGCCAATACGGCCACCGAAACCGCAATCGACATAAAGGTCAAGTTCAGCAGCTTGGAATTTACTGACTCCATCGAGGTGACGTAGCGGACGATGTATTGCGTATGTCCTTGGATCTGCAGCGGCCTTGAAACGGCCATCACCAGCTCACCGGTCGCCGGCTGCCGCCCGATCCATTTGCCGACGTTCCCGGCTAACGCTTGCGGAACATCGCTGGTCTGAATCGCTTTGTCGGCTTGAAACGGATTGGTGCTTGCCTTGACCTCGCCGTTGCGATCCAGAATCATCAGCTCGGTATTATCCAGCTCAAAGGTGCGGAGCATTTCCGTAAAATAATCCGGATCCCCCTCCGTATTCAACCGGACGAATTTCTGGAAGTAGTCCGAAGCCCACATCGAGTGATTGGACATGTGATTATAGATCGTATCGTAATAATACATGCGAATGGCCAACGTGAAAATAACCTCGACCATAAACAAGGTTACGAATACAACGATGAAATAGTGTAAGACGATTTGCCGTCCAATCCCTTTCTTGATCATTGTCCCTCGCCTTTCCACTTATAACCGTGCCCCCACACGGTTTGCAGGAAAGCCGGTTCGGACGGGTTCGTTTCAATCTTCTGCCGCAAACGGCGAATATTCACATCCACGATCTTTGGATCGCCCATATATTCCTTACCCCAGACGTGATCCAAAAGTACATCACGGCTCAGCGGGGTATTCTCCTTCTCCAGGAAGAACTGAATCAACGAAAACTCCGTTGGGGTCAGCTCAATCAGCCGCCCGTTCTTCTTAAATTGCTTGGAGATCAAATCCAGCGTAAACGGTCCGGACGTAAACGTCACCTTCGCACTGCTCTCGCGGTAGACATTGACCCGGCGCAGCAGAGACTGAATGCGGGCGATCAGCTCGGTTGGGCTAAACGGCTTGCTGACATGATCATCCGCCCCAACGGACAACGCATAGACCTTATCCTGCTCCTGCACTTTGGCCGTGAGGAAAATAATCCCGATCCGTTCATTCGTTTCGCGGATCCGCCGGCACACCTCAAAGCCGTCAATCCCCGGCACCATCACGTCGAGGAGCGCGATGTCAATGTCCGGAACGCTTTGCAGCTTGCTTAACGCTTCGGTGCCGTCCGCCGCTTCAAGCACATCGAAGCCGTTTCGTTTCAAGTTAATGACGATAAAACTCCGGATGGACTCTTCGTCCTCCAAAATCAGCACTTTGCTCAATTTGGTTGCCCCCTCTTTCAAAAAACGGCTTAACGTTTAATTTCCGTCTCGCCTTTATTGACTTTTAAATCTGTATGGCTGAGGAACCCGATGACCTTATCGGCATCCCGTGCAAGCAGCTCCCAATCCCCTTTATTGCGCTCCCATTCCGACAGCGTAAAGAAGCGGATTTCCGCCACAGGCTCATTCGTATCGATCTTGACGAAGATTAGGTGCTCATTTTTGTCGGATTTCGTATCGATCGTCACATTGCCTTGCCATTCTTTCGGGAAGTTGAAGTAGAAACGTCCAGCCATATCCATATATTGCTGCATGACGAATTTGAGGCCTTCGTTCTCATCCCACTGGTAATAGGAGAACAGCCATGGAATTTCATCAAATGAAATATACTCCCAGCCTTTGGGCTTCTCCAGCATACCGATTTCCAGCAACCCATCATTATTGACGTCACCGCTGAGAATCGGATACCCTTTGAGCGTCATATCCTGTGAAGGCAGCAGGTTGACGAGCTCCCCATCCTTCATCACGATCACCGTCGAGAAGGCGGAATGGGTTCCCACCGTTGCGTCAAGAATAATCCCTTTTAGGTTGGGCGTAATGTTACCGCTGACCGCATTATAATACTCGCTGATCGGATCGTCGAGTTCCAGATGGCTTAATTCCTTAAAAGATCCGTCATATTGATACGTTGTAACCGTTGTATACTGCTCGCGTTTTAAGTTCACAACCGTGATATCCGGAATGTTATCCTGATTCAGATCGTCCACCATAAAATAATTGTACGGCAACGCGATCGCCTTCTCGACTTCGCTGCCGTTATAAGTATATACGGTTAATCCTTTTTGCAGCTCATCGGAGCCGCTGGAGAAGCCAGCGATAATCTCCAGATTGCCGTCGCCGTTTAAGTCCAGCAGATCAAACGTTTCAAGGACCTGACCTTCGCCATCAAAACGTACCTTCAGCACCCAGGAGTTCCCCTGATGCTCTAAAATCATCCCGTGGATCCGCACCGCTTCATCCGGCGTCTCATAGAAGACCACCGCCTCCTTGATCCCGTCGTTGTTCAGGTCAGGCGTGCGAATAGAGCTGATATTGCGGACGTCCCGCGGCGAGACGATCTCTCCGCCTTTCAGCTCGGCCTTAATGACGCTGATTAGCGATGCACGGTCGGTGGAGAGCTGCGGCGTTTGCATCAAGGATTTCGGATCGCTGATCACGCTGCAGCCGCTTAGGATCAGAAGCAGGCAAGCTCCAGCCCAAGCGGATAATCCCCTCTTAGTCAACATGCTCATCACTCGTTTCATACCAGATCAATCAGGCGTTTCTCTTCCATCGAGAGCCGCCGTCCGGACACGTCAAGCTTGATCTTTCCTTCAGAAAGTCCCCAGATCCGGCTGCAGTAACGCTCCGCCAATTCCAGCGGCAACGCCGTAATGACGATCTTATTTTGTTGCGTGCAAAGCTCCTTTAACGTTTCCAGCACGCGTTCCGCCGACTTAGGGTCCAGCCCGATTACCGGCTCGTCCGCAGCCAGGAAGCTAGCTCCGTGAACCAGCGCCCGGCAGATGGCCACACGTTGGCGCTCACCGCCGCTCAGCTTACCGGCTTTGACGTGGGCTTTGTCCAGCAGGCCGTATTTCTCCAGCTCGTCCATCGCGCCCATGTAATCGTCCGACCGTACCATCCCGGTCAGCCGGCGAAGAAGCGGAGTTTGTCCCACTTGTCCGATCAGGACATTTTTTAGCGCGGTTTTCTCCGGATACAAGGAGGGGTTCTGTTCGAGATAAGCGCATTGGGAGCGATATTTCTGTGAGCCGCGTCCGCCGCCTTCAATCACTTTGTCCCCGTTCCATGTATAATCGCCCCGATTCCAGCGTTCACGCAGCGCCAAGCAACGAAGGAGCATGCTTTTGCCGCTGCCGCTTGCCCCGACAACGCCAATCATTTCCCCTGCACCAAACTGGACGGTAATATCGCGAAGCACCTTCTTCTTATTTCCATCCACCGATTTCTGCAAGTGGTTGACTCTGATCATGTCCGATTTCTCCTTTTACGATTAAGAGGTACTCAAAGTTGTTGTTCACCTTTTTTGAACTAACATGAAATTTGCAATACCCTTTCTTACCCTTTAGTGTATTGGAAAAATCAACGAAAATCCATTACAGCCTGTTCATATTTACGCTTTTTTTGTAAAGCTCCGGCCGGAATACCAGCCCGGATGCGGAAAACAACAGATAAGCCGAGCCCAGAAGGATGAATAACATCGGAGCCGCGCCTAGCTGCATGGCCGCTCCACCGAGGTTCGGGCCGATGATGCTGCCAAAGTTAAAATGAAAGGAAGCAATCACATTAGCGACCGGAAGTAAATGACGCGGAAGCAAATCCGCGGCATACGCCAGGCCCAGCGAGAAGAACGAACCCACCAAGCCGCCTGCGCCCATGAACAATAGAAGCAACGCCATAAAATGACTCCCAGCCAATGGAACAGCCAGAAACAGGAGTCCACCGGTGAGTCCTGCGGTCATCAGCACTTTTTTGCGGCCGAACCGGTCGCTTAGGATGCCAAGCGGGAGCTGAAGAATCAGGCCGCCGATGCCAAAGAACGGCAGCAATGCCGCGATATCCGCAGCGCTAAGCCCCGAACGTAAGCCGTAAATCGGAAAGTTGCTGTTCATGGAGGCTTCCATATATCCGTAAAGCAAGGCAGGCAGCAGTGCGAACCATGCCAGCCGGTAGATTTGCGGAACCTTGCGCGGAGCACCGGCTTCCTCCTGACGAACTGGTTCCGGCGCACGATCCGGCAAATACAAGGCGGCTAGGATCACGATGGTGAGGAACAGGATCGCCAGCAAAACGAACGGAACAGCCTGCCCGTATTCCAGCAGCCGGATGCCCAGCGGTCCAATGCTGAAGCCAAGCCCGTATGACATCCCGTACAAGGAGATGTTCCGGCCTCTTTTGTCCTGCGGCGATACAAGAATGATCCAGAGCTGCGAGGTAAAATGAATCGCACTATCCCCGATCCCGACAAGCAATCTCAGGATGAACCACAGCCGTAAATCCGATACCAGCGGAAACACCGGCAAAGCGAGCATAACGAGGACGACGCCGCTCAGCAGCAAGAGCTTAAACCCGGTGCGACGCAGCAGCTTCTCCGCCACCAGCGACATGGCAAACGATCCGACATAAAGGGCTGCAGCATGCAGCCCATTTACGGAGGAGGAGATCCCCCTTTCTTCCATAAATATGGACAACACCGGCAGCAGCAGCCCTTGACTGAGCCCCGCGATAATAATGACAGAGATCAGAATAAAGGTTGGGGTAAATACACGATGGGTCCTTCTGATCGAGCTTTCCAAAATGAAAACACTCCTTAAAAAACAAAGAAAAATCGTCAATATGTTGACGACTTTTCCCCAAATGATATTTTCCGAATAATCCTTTAACATTATAGTAGACAATCCACTACCGAACAAGCCATAATGAATCTGAATGCAAAGTTCTTTGGGAGGTTAGTTCAATCATGGCCTATGACGTGAAAGTGGACCATTCTTTGGTCTACGAACTGATCAGCAGCTTTATGATATATACGACACAAAAATGGGTGAATAATCTCGATGTCGGCCTGGAATGGATTGCCGAGGTTGACGCCCGCCTCGCGCCGGAGGAGCGGCAACAATTTGCCGAGGCGGCCAAGTACCCGTTCACAGACTATGACGTCTTGTACGTTTGGGCCTTGGAGCGAAACGGTGCGGTGGATATCCCGCAATTTCTGAACGACATCGCGGAAAGCTCTGTCGTGTCCCTTTACGACCGTACTAAATCCTACATTCCCACTGTGAGTAGTGAGACAATCGAACGGATTCAAAGCAGCTATATCCCGTTGCTGAAATGCTGGCACCGGCTTTATATGGCTTCCATCAAGAATCAATTCCTCCCGTTGCTGGAGGAAGATGCAGCCGAGAAGCATACGCTGCTGCAAAAGATGGACACCGACGCGCTGATCGAATACGCCTCCGGCGGGTTGGTGTTGGAGCCTTTGAAGCCAATCTCCTTGGTCGTGTTAACCCCATCGATCCATTTTCGGCCGATTAATACATACGTCTTCTACGAAAACGTGCTGTTCATCCAATACCCGCTCGATATTCCAGAGCTCGATGAGGATGAGCCGCCGATGGTATTAAAACGTCTGACCCGGGCCCTGGCCGAACCGCAGCGGTTGCGCCTCCTCCGCTACGTTGCCGATGAGCCTAAATCGATGCAAGATATGCTGAAGGATCTAGGGGAACCTAAAGATCAGTTGATGCACGACTTGATGCGTCTGCGGGTCGCTGGCTTGCTGCGCATCCATCTGCTCGCCCAGGATACGGAGAAGTTCAGTATCCGTCCGGACGGGGCGGCGGAGCTCCAAATGTTCCTGGAATCCTATATTCGGCTGTAGTTTGATTTTATCGTAGGGCAGTCTGCTTTGGCGGGACGCTTCCGCTTGTGTTAGGATAGAGCTATACGTAGAGACAAGCGTGTCTTGGATAAGGAGTGACCCGTGAGAAATGAAAACACCCTCGACTCAACAAGTTATTTTTGATTTAGATGATACCTTGATCCATTGCAATAAATATTTTGATCTGATCCTGGATCAATTCGCTGACCTGATGACCGATTGGTTTAAGACGTATGGCATCTCGACGAAAGAGATCCGGGAGAAACAAACGGAAATCGATGTTGCCGGGGTTCATCAAATCGGGTTTGCCAGCTCGCATTTTCCCGAATCGTTGGTGGACACCTACCGATATTACGCTAGAGTTACGGGACGGAAGGCTCTTCCAGAAGAAGAGGAGCGTCTGATGAAGCTGGGGCTCAGCGTCTATGAGCAGCCCATCGAACCGTATCCCGGTATGGTCGAAACCTTAAATCTGCTTCGCAGCCAAGGCCATGAGCTGCACTTGTACACCGGCGGCGACACTGTGATCCAACAACGTAAAATCGAGCAGATGCGGCTCGCCGAGTATTTTCAGGATCGGATCTACATTCGTCAGCACAAAAATGCGAAAGCTTTAGAGGAGATTCTCCAGTCGCGGCGGTTTGATCGTTCCCGAACCTGGATGATCGGCAACAGCCTGCGGACGGATGTCATGCCGGCCCTTTCCGCCGGGATTAAGGCGATTTACATCAAAATCCCTAATGAGTGGCTGTACAATATCGTGGAGCTCCAGCATGACGGGGATTCGGAAATGCACACCGTCACTTCGTTGGTAGAAGTTCCCCGTGTAATCTTTAACCATATTCATCAAACCCAACGGCAAAAACGGACCCTATAGAGGTCCGTTTTGTTCGTTTCACTTAAGTTCGGGAAGGCTCCGCCTCCATCAGCTCCAGCTTGCCGGTCGTGCGATCGACCAAGGAGATGCGGGCTTTTACCTCGCCCCCCTCGCGTTTGAAGGATAACAGCTGGGTTTGGCCTTTCGTCAAGAGCGCGTTTAACATGGCCGGCGAGATTTTCTTGCCGCCGAACTCCTTCCAGATGACGAAGCCGCAGCCCTGCTTGTAATGCGTGCAGCCATAGCCCTTGCGGCCTTCGATGATTTGACCGCCGCAGCCTTCGCGCGGGCAGGGCGCCAGCGGTTGCAGGCTGCCTGCCGGCAACTGCTTCGCGGCGGCTTGGGCTGTGCGGCGCTCACTCGCCCCCGAAGCGGCGGCGGATCGTCCCGTTTTACCGCCGCTGCTGCTTCGGCTTCCGCGCCGGTTGCCCTTCTCCGTCTCGGCCGTCGCGAACATGGAGGCGTCCGCTTTTTGCTGCGTTCGCACCTTCTCGATTATCGATATGGTGAATCGGCGCACGTTCTCCATAAACTGCTCCCGCGCCGCTTCCCCCTTGGAAATCTGATATAATCGGCGCTCCCATTGCCCCGTCATCTCCGGCGAGGTCAGCAGCTCGACGCCGGCGCGGCGGATCAGCTCTACGGCGGTCCGGCCTTTTTGCGTCACCGTAATCTTTTTCCCTTGCATCGTAATGTATCCGACGTTCTTTAACCGCTCAATTGTCGCCGCCCGGGTGGCTGGAGTGCCGAGTCCGGCATCCTTCATCGCTTCGCGCAGCTCCTCGTTCTCCAGGTTCTTCCCGGCGCTTTCCATCGCTTTAAGCAGCGTACCTTCGGTATAATGCTTTGGCGGCTGGGTTGCCTTCTCCTTTGCTTCAGCGCCTGTGCATTGCACCGGACGGTTACGGTCGATCTCGAACGGCTCGCTGATCAGCTCTTCGGTTTCGTCCTCCTCGTCCTTCTTCTTGCCGCGTCCTTTTCCGGCTTTGGCTCCGTCATCGCCAGGAAGACATACCTTCCACCCCAGCGACAGCAGCTCCTTCACGTTGGTTTTAAACGTTTCGCCTTCCACTTCAGTCAGCACGGTATGTTGCTTATACTCCGCCGCCGGATAGAAATGGGACAGGAAGCGACGGATCACGAGATCGTAGATGTTCTGCTCCTCTTTGCTTAACGTGCCTGGACGCCGAAGCGTCGGCAGGATTGCATGGTGGTCCTCCACCCGAGACGGATTGCACACGGCCTTGTTGCCGACATGCACCAGATTCGGACGACCGCCTTCCGCCAGTTCCTTGTAGCTCGACGATTTCAGCATGTGCAGCACCTTATGCATCCCGTCGATATTTTGCTCGGTCACATAGTTGGAGCTTGTCCGCGGATAGGAGATCACCTTATGGCGTTCATAAAGCGCCTGGGCGATATCCAGTGTCTTCTTGGCGGAATAGCCGAACTTGGCATTCGCTTCCCGCTGCAGCAACGTCAAATCGTACAGCTTATACGGATACTCCTTCGTTTCTTTCACTTCGTATTCGGTGATCCGCCCTTCCTTCCCGCGAACCTTCGTGGCAATGGCCTCAGCCTTCTCCTTATCCGTCATCCGGTCCCCCTGCCAGCTGCCGGTATACTTCCGGGTATCCTGCTCAAATTCCGCTTTGATCTCATAGTAGGTCAGGGAATCAAAGTTCTCGATTTCCTTCTGCCGGTCGTAAATCAGCGCCAGCACCGGAGTTTGTACCCGTCCAACGGACAGCAGCTCCCGATGTTTGGTCGTAAACGCACGCGTCGCGTTCATCCCGATCAGCCAATCTGCTTCGCTGCGCGCCCGCGCGGCCTGCGTTAGGTTCTCGAACTCGGACGCATCATGCAGCTCGGCAAACCCTTTGGCGATACTCTCATTGGTCAAGTCAGAAATCCATAACCGCTTGACGGGCTGGGTTAACTTTAACTGCTGCTGGATCAACGCAAATATGTACTGTCCTTCGCGGGCGGCATCGCACGCATTAACGATCATATTGCAGCGTTTCGCGAGCTCGCCGATGGTTTTCAACTGATCCTTCGTGCGCGGATTCGGCACAATCTTGAACCGATCCGGCAGAATCGGCAGGTCGTTGAAATTCCAGCGTTTGTATTTTTCATCATAGGCATCCGGTTCGGCCAATCCTAACAAATGGCCTATCGCCCAAGTAATGATGTAGCGCTCTCCCTCCAGGTAGGATCGGTTGTTTTTCGCCTTCGGCTCAATCACGGCGGCGATCGTCCGTCCCATATCCGGTTTTTCGGCTATTACGAGCGTTTTCATGCTTAAGGGCCCCTCTTCCTCTGTCTCTTAAATCTAAAAAAGAGCCGCGCTACGCGCAGCTCTAGTAAGCTAGTACCTATTATAGCATATTGACCCAGGATCGTCCTGTCAAAATGTTGTGGTTCGTAAGCGGGATTATACCAGCACCGTCGAACCCATCAGATATTTATCCACTTCACGTGCCGCCGCTCTGCCTTCATTGATCGCCCAAACGACCAAGCTTTGGCCCCGGCGCATATCGCCAGCCGCAAACACTTTCTCGACATTGGTTTTGAATTGACCGTATTTCGCCTTCACGTTCGTACGGCGATCTCTCTCGAGTCCCAGCTCATCCGCGATCGTCGATTCCGGACCGTCAAACCCGATCGCAATCAGCGCCAGTTGCGCTGGGAAGACGCGCTCGGTTCCCGGAATCGGCTTGTAGATTTTGCGTCCGGTCTCGTCGACAATCCGCTGAATTTGCACGGTGTGCAGTTCCTTCAGGTTGCCGTTTTCGTCGCCGACAAATTTTGTCGTCATGATCGAGAATTCCCGAGGATCTTTACCAAACAATGCTTTCGCTTCTTCTTGGGCATAATCGAGCGTGTACACGTTCGGGAATTGCGGCCAAGGGTTGTTGATCGGATCCCGTTCCAGCGGAGCTTTCGCGTGGGTACCGAATTGTGTGACACTGCGGCAACCGTGGCGCAGCGCCGTCGCTACGCAGTCAGAGCCGGTGTCCCCGCCTCCAATGACGATAACATCCTTCCCTTCCGCGGACAAATAGTTCCCGTCGGTTAATCCGGAATCCAGGTAGCTCTTAATCGTGCCGTTCAAGAAGGGCATCGCATAATGTACCCCGTTCAAATCGCTGCCTTCGATATTAAATTCACGTGGTTTGGTTGCCCCTCCGCAGAGCACCACAGCGTCGTATTCATCGACAAGCTGCTTAGCTTTGATATCTTTGCCGATTTCCGTGTTCGTAACGAATTTCACGCCCTCGGCAGCCAGCAAATCCACGCGGCGCTGGACAATCGCTTTATCCAGCTTCATCGTCGGAATCCCGTACACCAGGAGACCGCCGATTCGGTCTGCGCGCTCATAGACCGTCACTTCATGGCCCGCTTTGTTTAATTGAGCGGCACAAGCAAGACCGGCTGGTCCGGAGCCGACAATGGCTACTCTACGGCCTGTCCGCTTCTCCGGAGGTTCAGGAACAACCCAGCCTTCTTCGAACCCTTTATCAATAATCGCCTGTTCAATCGTCTTGATCGTGACTGGCTCACCGATCAGACCTACGGTACAGGAGCCTTCACAAGGCGCAGGGCAAACCCGTCCCGTAAATTCCGGGAAGTTGTTGGTTTTGTGCAAACGGTCCAGCGCTTCTTTCCAGAGATTACGGTAAACCAGGTTATTCCACTCCGGAATCAAGTTGTGTACTGGGCATCCCGCTGTCCCGCCGGCCATATCAATGCCCGTGTGGCAATAAGGCGTGCCGCAGTCCATGCAGCGTGCGCCTTGGATGCGCAGATCCTCCTCAGACATATGTTTATGAAATTCTTCCCAATCCTTCACCCGTTCGGACGGGCTCCGGTCCCCGGGAAGTTCGCGCTTGAACTCCATAAATCCTGTTGGTGTAGACATCACAAGTTCCCCCATCCGTTATCATGTCACATGATATAAAAAGTCGGCGAGTCACCCCATACGGGCGATCGAAAACTTTTCATACGCCGTCATCAATGTATCTTGATGTTAGCATTCGGGGGGAATGTTATTAATGGATTAATGATATGATAATTTGTACTTATTATCACATCATTTGCGGCGTTCATAAGTGAGAAAGCGGTAATCATAGGGATTCTTCTCGTCCTGTACTCCCTGCTCCTCATGGACTAATTCAAAATCTTCCCATGAGAAGTCAGGGAAAAATACGTCCCCTTCGATATCCTCTTCGATTCGGGTCACGATCAGCCGATCCGCGAGCGGCAGGAAATGCTTGAACACGCCCGCACCGCCGATAATCATCAGTTCTCCCCGCTCCGCGTAGGTTAACGCTTCCTCCACGGAATGGACGACATCCGCGCCTTCCGCCTTGTAGGACGGATCCGCGGTCATCACGACACTGTGCCGGTTCGGAAGCGGCTTGCTGCCCATGGATTCCCAAGTCTTGCGGCCCATCACGATCGTTTTTCCTGTCGTATTCGCTTTAAAAAACTTTAGATCCGCCGGCAGCCTCCAGGGCAGCTGATTGTTCCGGCCAATGACCCCATTTCTGGACATCGCCCAAATTAGCGTGATCATCCCGATCGATCCCTCCATCCTCCGTAAATTTTATACAGCAACCGTTGCTTTGATCGTCGGGTGATACTGGTAATCGATAAATTCGAAATCCTCGTATTTATAGTCGAAGATCGAGTCCGGTTTCCGTTTAATCACCAGCTTTGGCAATGGATAAGGCTCGCGTTCCAATTGGGTTTTTACCTGCTCGATATGGTTGTTGTAAATATGCACGTCTCCGCCGGACCAGATGAACTCGCCAACCTCAAGGTCGCATTGCTGGGCGATCATGTGGGTGAGCAGCGCGTAACTAGCGATATTAAACGGCAGGCCAAGGAAAGTGTCCACCGAACGCATCGTCAGCATACAAGACAGCTTGCCGTTTGCAACATAAAATTGAAAAACGAAATGGCATGGCGGCAGCTTCATTTGATCTACCTCAGCTACGTTCCAGGCGCTTACCAGGTGGCGGCGAGAATCCGGATTTTTCTTGATCGCTTCCACCACGTTCGCGATTTGATCGATTTTCCGGCCGTCCGGGGCTTCCCAAGAGCGCCATTGCGACCCATACACCGGGCCGAGGTCGCCGTTCTCATCCGCCCACTCGTCCCAAATCCGAACGCCATGTTCCTTCAGATAAGCGATATTCGTATCGCCGCGCAAAAACCACAGCAGCTCGTGGATCACCGATTTCAAATGAATCCGTTTGGTCGTTACCAGCGGAAAGCCTTCGCTTAAGTCAAACCGCAGCTGCCGGCCGAAGACCGAGCGTGTCCCGACACCGGTCCGATCCTCTTTGGGCGTTCCGTTCTTCAGAACATCCTCCAGCAAATCCAAATATTTTCTCATGATTCTAACACCCCGTCACATTGGTCTACTAATCCATCCTATTATAGCAGACTTCCTCGGCTTTTGAATGAGTTGATGCCCAATCGGTGTCACCCTCTCCGATTTATTTACGGCTTTCCGTCTGCAGCAAATCTAGCAAGTAAGCCTTTAAATCGACGATACGCAAAAAATCCGGCCTCTTCTCCGTTCCGTAGATGATCAGAGGCACCAGCGAAGCTGACGCATCCAGGCCCCCATGAGCCCCGCCTCCAGCATGCGTGGGCGCTCCGGCTTCCGCGAGCTCATAACCCGGTTTGGCGGTGACGATGAGAAATCTCCCTTCATGGGATTGCAGGGCGCCTTGTAAGCGACGCAGTGGATCTGGATATTTTCCATACGTAATCCGGAGTGGCCCGGCATGCCCGGTGCCGTTCTCCCGCTTCAAATCGAGAATCCGTTCCACCCCTTGCACGGTCCAGGATTGATTGTAGGGATCCTGCAAATCCCCGCCTGCTTTGAATCTCATCGATGCCGGATCCCCTGCTTTCACACAGTGAATCCAGCCATCTTCCTGCCAGGTAATGATGTCGATTCGCGGGTCGCTCCTCAGCACATCGGCGATTTCCTTCAGCGGCATCTCAGGTTTCAAAATGTAGACATAGGCCATCGTATCGTTTACAGCAAGGGCAATTTCCGTAGACTGGTCGATGGCTTCGCCAGTCGGCAGCACGTGATACCGCTGTAACAGCTTGGGCAAATAAATCACCGGCTGTTGGTCTTTGGGCAACACTTGGCTCATTCCACTATCTCCCGCAACGATCAGAATCGTATCGTTGGGCGCTTGCGCTTGAGATTCGTAAGCCTCCAGCAACTCGCTTAGGCGCTGGTCCGTCTCCTTGATTCCTTCACGATCTGTAAGGCCGTGTTTGTGCAACTTTCCATCCAGGTCAGGCAAATAAATCAGCAAAAAATCCGGCAGTTGACCGGTTTGGATCAAGTATTTTGCAACTCCAATTGCATATCGATCATTAAAGCCCATCCGGTCCGCAGGCCCGTCAGGCAAATCCGTCACCCCGTCAAGAGGGTTCGACAATGCCCCGAAAGCCAGAAAATCCGGCCCTTTCACTTGAAAAGGCAATGCCAGCGGAACAAGCCCGCGGAACGGTTGCGGCAAGTCGATTTGGTGTTCCGTCATCCCTCGGTAAACCAATCCGTTAACCGACCCGGAGGTGAAGCCCCTCCGCTTCAAATCCTCATATAGGGTCGACAGATCGGGATTCAAGTGCTTTCCATTCAAATCCTTTAACGCATGAGTCAAAACCGATTTCGTTCCGCGGCGCAAAACTTCAAAGGGACCAGAGCCATAACCGATAACTCTCTTGCCATGATGCGGATACCAGGTTAAGCCCGGCACATGATGAGCATCCGGATAGCGTCCGGTAAGCAGCGTACTGTCGATCGATATCGACATAGTCGGAAAGGAGCTAATCATATCAGGATAATATTGGCCATGCTGCATGAGATATTGAAAGGTGGGAAGCTCATTGTGCTCAATTCCGCGTTGAATCGATTGGTCCATGAGGGAGTCGACCAGAACAAAAATGACCTTTTTCTTGCCAGTGGAGGGTTCGTTTATCGATTGGATATGTAGTAGATCCGGTTCTTTAGGAATGGGGGTTGGACGGCATCCGCCCAACAGCAGACCTAAAACAACGAACGGAAGCCAGAAATAGCATCGCCCGCACCGCGAGAAATTGCATAGCATGTTGCTCACCAGCCTTAAAGTTTAAACATAGTATGTCATTTCTTCCTATGTAAATACCTCGAACCCGTTCATCTAGAACGTGAGTTCGTATAGAGGATTGACTTTTGGTGCCTGGTAGTTTATAGTTAAATATGCCAAAATCATATAGATTCAAGCGAGTGAAGCACCTCGCAAGTCAGGCGAAATCGCCTTTCTTGCCAGGTGCTTTTTTGCGTTCCTATGAGGATGGCAAATTCGTATAGGTGGGAGTTGACGGTTTATGAAGTGGAGAAATTCGATCAGACTGCTGTTGCTGGCGGTAATTACGATTTCGCTGATGATGAGCGGAACCCGACCAATGTATGCCGCAAGCTCTTGGGAAGCGGCCTTGAGCGGGATTGATGCGATGTATGATGGGTTAACCGCTGTACAAACGCTGGTCAAACAGGAAAGCCTTGAAATTTCAGCACTGCGCAAGAAGAATAATGACGCTTTGGCAGCAATCAATGCGAAGCTCAAAGCCATCGATCAAGCCACAATCACTCGCCTGACTCAGGAATCCGAATCATTGCAGCGGAAGCATGCCTCACTGTTGGAAGAGTACAAATCTTTGGGCAAGCAGGTTTCGGCAGCCAAGATACGCAAAGATAAGAAATCGGCGGATCTGCTGGAATTGAAGCGCAATCAGCTGAAGCCCGCAGCAACGGCTGCTTCAGCGGAAATCAAAGCGAAGAAGGATGCGCTGGCCGCTGCGAAGAAAGCGAAAGCCGCCAAAGTCAAAGTCGTTAAAGACGCGCTCGCCCCCGTACAAACGTTAAAAAAGCAGATCACCGCCGAAAACAAATCCGTCGCCGCCGCGCGAAAACACCTTTCGGCGGCTGATAAACGATATAAGGCCAGCGTCAAGCGAGGCGACGCCATTGTTGCAGCATTGGAGCTCAAGATTGTGTATGATCAAACGAAAACCATTCACACCTCTTTAACGAAAGTGTACGATTGGGAAAAACAAATCTCCCGGACCATCACCAACGCTTCTGCGAAGCTGCCTAAATAGAGGCGGGTCACGATTCAGCAGTTAAGCTAAGCTCCAGAGTTCCGCGGACTCCTTCGTCTTCGTATCGGATTTTGATCATTAAGGTTTCATTGATTATATCGGTAACCGGAACGTCATATTGCTCCGTCGTAGATGAATGTTTGTAAATTCCCATGGAATATACGGCGGCACATATGCGGTCCTCGGGAGGCGGCTCCTTACGAACAATGGTGATGGAGCTTCCACAGTCGGCAATAATATTTACCATCGTTCCCGTTTTGTTCGTTAAGGTGACTTCCAAACGATATTCCGACCCGTCCTCCGATCGGGTTGCGTTGGCCGTGACTTTCAGGATCTCGTCCTCGATTTGTCCGGCCAACCGTTCGGGATACACTGGGGCTGTTTCCTCGTGTGGGGCTAGCGTCCGGTTCCCCATCAACAGGCTGAACAGCAGGTAGATCAGATAAAAGATAGACGAGCTTCGAGCGAGCATGGGCAATCCTCCAAACTTTTCCTTCATTTCTCCTGTCGGTTCTATTGACGATTAACAAAGCCAATAGGTTGCCGACAGGAGAAGACGGAGGAACTTTGTTTGGAATTATCTCATAGATGCTTACAAAGGAGCCGTATATCTACCGTATCGGGTTTCAAGTTCGATTAACCGATCTTTCTCTCCATGCAGGAATAACACATTGATCCCTTCCGCCCCATACCATTCCAACCCTATTAATATCCCTTTACCGGTAGTTTGGGCCGCAAACAGAAAGGAAAACATCTCCGGGGTCACTTCCCCCTGGTCATCTACCCGCCAGACGCTATTCGTATCCTCGGCAACAGCGGGATAGTCTAGGACGACAACTCCATGGTCCCGCACGAGGACGAAACTAAACAACTGGTTCTTCCCGTCCGGCTGAAATAACGCCAAATACAGTTTCGCATCCGAACCAACCTCCACTAGACTCCAGAGTTGCCGAATTGTTCTGTCCTTCTCGGATTCAAGCTTCTCGCGTAGAGGTTCATCCATTACCGAGCGTCCATCGGTAACGACGTTCAATAAGGAATCCAGCGGGATGTCCTGCGGTTGGAAGAGATAATACGTCGCATTCGGTTGTGCCGTACCTTCGGTCACAGTGAAGATATCCCCGGACAAATGCGCGAAATTGTAGGAAGTGTCTCTTCCTGAACCTGCGCCGTCTCCTCTTTGCCATGTATCGTAGGTGACGGGTAGCACAACTCCGTTCTCGCCAATTGCATAGGTGATTTGAGCCAGCTGCTCCTGCTGCCCCTCTTCCTCCCCGGCCACGATGATCCGGCTTCCAGTTTCGTCAGCAAATCCGAAGATCCCCTTCAATTGATCCGGATCTACTTCAGCAGGAAGCACCGGAGTAGACGATAATTGACCTTCCCCATTGTGATCTTGTTTGGTCATGGACGGTTGCTCCATCTCTGTGCCTGTATAACCCCCATTGTCCTGTGCTTCTGGATCACAACCAGCCACAATCAAAGTCAATAGCATGAATAAGAACCTACCTGCTTTTTGCATGCAAAAGGCACCTCCGGGTTTGACGTACTCTCTAACTACTGTATCTAACGCATGTTGTACTTATAAGTTGCAAAATGCATTGTTATATCGTAATATTACGATATAGTGATTGATAGGATATTAATGAGGTGAACCTACATGGATTACAATTTCAAAGCCTATCAGGAAACAGCAGAAATGCTGAAGGCCTTGGCGCATCCGGTTCGGTTATGTATCGTCCGCGGTTTGTTGGATAAGAAGCAATGCAATGTGACGTACATGCAGGAGTGCTTGGATCTGCCGCAATCGACCGTATCCCAGCACCTGCAGAAGCTGCGCAGCTTAGGTATCGTTGAAGCTGAACGCAACGGATTGGAAGTCAATTATCATTTGGCGAATGAGCGAGTCATTAAACTGGTTCGCCATCTGTTCGAGGAGGAACAATAATCCGATGAGCAAAAAGGTAATTATTGTCGGAGGCGTTGCCGGCGGAGCCTCTGCGGCCGCAAGACTTCGCCGTCTGGATGAAGAAGCGCATATCATCATGTTTGAACGGGACCCCTATATTTCGTTCGCGAACTGCGGGCTCCCCTACTACATCGGCGATTCGATCAAGGAACGCTCGAAGCTGTTGGTGCAAACACCGGAAGCGATGCAGCGCCGTTTTAACATCGATGTCCGCACGGAAAGCGAAGTGATCGGGATCGATCCGGCGACCAAAACCGTGCTGGTCCGCAGCAAAGAACGCGGCGAATACCGCGAAAGCTACGATGCCTTGATTTTGTCGCCCGGCGCGAAACCCATCCGTCCGAATCTTCCCGGCATCAATAGCAGCCGTATTCATACACTGCGGAATATACCGGACACCGACCGCCTGAAACAAAGGGTTGTGGATGAGCACGCAGGTTCGGCCATTGTGATCGGCGGCGGTTTTATCGGCGTCGAAATGGCCGAGAATTTAAGAGAAATCGGGCTTGAAGTGACGTTAATTGAAGGCGGTCCGCAAATTCTGGCACCGTTTGATCCCGAAATGGCGGGAGTCCTAGCCAAAGAGCTGGAGAATCACGGCGTGAAGCTGCGATTGTCGCAGACCATCACCTCGTTTACGGAGCAAGGCAACCGGATTACGGTGCACACTTCGGACGGGCGCGAAAGTACTGCTGATTTCGTTGTATTGGCGATTGGCGTAAAGCCGGATACCGCTTTTCTGAAGGATACCGGCATCGAACTTGGACCAAGAGGACATATTCTCGTAAACGATAAGCTGGAAACGAGCATTCCTGACATTTATGCCGTGGGGGACGCTGTTGAAGTCGTTGATTTCGTCAATGGCTCGAAAACAGCGATCCCGCTCGCCGGACCTGCCAACAAGCAAGGACGGATCGCTGCGGACAACGTCTGCGGTCTAGGAACCACCTATAAAGGCTCGCAAGGCACGTCCATTATCAAAGTATTTGGACTTACCGGAGCGGCTACCGGGAACAATGAGAAAACACTCCAACGGATGGGCATCCCATACCATGTCACCGTGGTTCATCCTAACTCCCATGCCTCCTATTATCCCGGCGCTACCTCGCTCTCGATCAAGCTGTTGTTTCAGCCTGACGGAACGGTACTGGGCGCGCAAGCCGTTGGGTATGACGGGGTAGATAAACGGATTGACGACATCGCCACGGTGATACGATTCCGCGGAACGGTAGCGGATTTGGCCGAGCTGGAGCTGGCTTATGCCCCTCCCTACTCCTCGGCAAAGGATCCGGTCAACATGGCGGCGTATACCGCCGAGAACATCTTGAGCGAAAGAGTTCGCGTGTTTGTGCCTCAGGATTTGGCGACCCGGGATGAACAAACCACCATGTTGGTTGATGTTCGTTCAGAGCTGGAGCATGCCAACGGACATATTCCCGGCTCCCTGCTGATCCCGGTCGATGAGTTACGTGATCGCTTGAATGAGCTGGACCCGAACAAGGAAATTTGGGTCTACTGCCAAGTAGGGCTGCGCGGATATACCGCTTCTCGGATTCTGCAGCAAAAAGGTTATAAAGTACGCAACCTAACCGGCGGTTACAAGCTGTATCAAATGGCCAATTACCAGCCTGGTCAGGCAATTTCACAGGAGCTTCCCGCAGATCATACGGCAAAAATGGAGGTCGCCGCTGCGGAGACAGTCCCGGCCGAACCACAGACTGAGCGGCATTCGGCCGCGCCAAGCGAAGCCCAAGCCAAGCAGCATGCCGATGCGGAGCTCGACGCCTGCGGGTTGTGCTGTCCGGGTCCGTTGATTCAGGTCAAACAAGCGATGGACCGTTTGGAAGCCGGACAAATTCTGCACGTAACCGCATCGGATCCGGGTTTCTATGAGGATGTGCAGGCATGGGCCGCCATGTCCAAACATCAGATGCTCCAGGTCGCCAAACGTGCGGATGGCATCATCGAAGCCTATTTGCGCAAGGAAAACCCGGTTCAGCCTGAGGCTGCTGCGGCGCAGCCGGCGTCCTCGCCGGAAGGCTCGACGATGATCGTATTCAGCGGTGATCTGGACAAGGCGATCGCTTCGTTTATTATCGCCAATGGCGCAGCGGCCAGCGGCAAAAAAGTCACGTTGTTCTTCACCTTCTGGGGACTGAACATTCTTCGCAAGACGGAAAAAGTTCCCGTCGCCAAAACCTTCATCGGCCGCATGTTTGGCATGATGATGCCGCGCGGCAGCCGCAAATTGTCCCTTTCCCGCATGAACATGCTCGGACTCGGGGCGAAGATGATTCGGGGCGTGATGAAACAGAACAACGTCTCGTCCTTGGAGGAATTGATGGCCAGCGCCATGGAGCAAGGGGTTGAAATCGTGGCCTGCCAAATGTCCATGGATTTGATGGGCATACGCCAAGAAGAGTTGATCGACGGGGTCAAAATCGGCGGAGTTGGCTATTATTTAGGTAAGGCCGATCAATCGGGCATTAATTTGTTTATTTAAATGCAAAGGGTTCTTGGTCTACGCGGCCGAGAACCTTTTTTGTGCTAGGCTTTTTTGCGGTATAATCGGTATAACCTTCGTCTTGCGTATGAAAAAGGAGAGTTGTCTAATGAGCGAACAAATCCGTCAAAACAACATTGAACGTTTCAGCGGGTTCAGTGATCTGTATGACCAGAGCCGACCCAAGGCTCCGGTTGATTTAATTGGCATCCTCACGATGTATTTAGGCCGCAGCCCGGAGGTCATTGCAGATGTCGGTTGCGGTACCGGTCTCTCCTCCTTTATCTGGCTGGATCATGCGAAGCAAATCGTCGGGATTGAACCCAACGATGATATGCGCGCCGTAGCGATGAACCGCTGGCAGGAACTCGGCGGTCCAAAGCAGCTTCAATTTGTTAAAGGCTTGTCTTATGAACTGCCTTTGGAAGACTCCTCCGTTGATCTGGTCACTTGCTCGCAATCCTTTCACTGGATGGACCCGCAACCGACACTGCAAGAATTCGCCAGGGTATTGCGTCCTGGAGGCATTTTTGCCGCATACGATTGCGATTGGCCGCCGGTCGCCTCGCCCCAGCTTGAGCAAGCCTATGAAGAGCTCATTCAACTGGGTGACAAACGAGCCAGCGAACTAAGTGAAACCGGGAAGGAAGCCTATAAATGGCCCAAAGATCAGCATTTACAGCAAATCCGCAAGAGCGGCCTGTTCCGATATTCCCGTGAGATCGTCTTTCACCATTGGGAGGACTGTGATGCCGATCGGTATGCGAACTTGGCCCTCAGTCAAGGCGGATTGCAAACCGCCTTGAAATTAGGCGCGGACGAAATTGCTGCCGCTGCCGAGCAATTTCGCGCACGAGTGAAACAGGGATTTGGCGGAGAAAGTCGACGTATCCTGTTTGGCTATCGGATGCGGCTTGGAGTGAAATGAAGTCAAAACCAGCAATAAAAAAGGGGCAAGACCGTAACATCGGTCTTGCCCAACATATTTAGGAGATGAACCACTTTTAGAAGAAGTGGGATAAACGTTCGCTAATTTTAGCGTGAAATGACGTGGATCGGATGACCTTCAACCAGTTCTGCAGTTTCCATCACGATTTCGCCCAAAGTTGGGTGAGCGTGAATGGTCAGCGAGACATCTTCGAGCGTTGCGCCCATCTCAACCGCCAAGCCCAGCTCAGCAATCAGGTTGGATGCTTCGATCCCGACGATTTGCGCGCCGAGAACGACATGGTTATCAGCGTTAGCAACGATCTTGATGAAGCCGTCAGGCTGGTTCAGAGAAGTCGCGCGACCATTGCCCGCAAACGGGAACTTGCCGGCTTTGACTTTGTAGCCCTTCTCTTTCGCTTCCGACTCCGTCAGACCTACGCTGGCGCATTCCGGATCGGTAAATACGACCGCTGGGATCGCTTTGTAATCCACCACGGAAGGAAGTCCCGCGATGGCTTCTGCCGCAACTTTCCCTTCATAGGAAGCTTTATGCGCAAGCGCAGGGCCAGCTACGATATCGCCGATCGCAAAGATTTTCGGGTTGCTGGTGCGGCCTTGATGGTCAACTTTAACCAAACCGCGGTCAGTCAACTCAACGCCGGCCAGATCCAGACCCAAATCGCCGTCGGTGTTCGGACGACGTCCAACCGTTACCAGCAAGTAATCGGCGGTAACTTCTTTGCTTTCGCCGTTTACGGAATATTTCACCGTAACGTTCTTATCGGTTTGTTCTGCACTTTCGGCTTTAGCATTCGTCACGATTTCAATGCCGGTTTTCGCCATGTTCTTGGCAACCAGACGAGTCATGTCTTTATCAAAGCCAGGTAGTACCGTATCCATACCTTCAATGATCGTCACTTTCGTGCCGAATTTGGAGTACATTTGGCCGAGTTCGGCACCGATATATCCACCGCCGATAACGATGAGGCTGCTTGGAACTTCTTGCAGCTCCAGCGCTTCCGTCGAGGACAGGATGCGTCCGCCAAACGGGAAGGCTTTCAGCTCGATTGGACGGGAGCCGGTTGCCAAAATGCAATGCTTGAAGCGATAACGCGGCGATTCATGATCGTTGAAGCAGCGAGCTTCGTTTTCATTGATGAACATCACTTCACCGTTGAAAACTTCGATCTTGTTGCCTTTCAGCAGGCCGGTAACGCCTTGGGTCATCTTCTTAACGACACTGCTTTTGAATTCCTGGGTTTTCTTGAAGTCTACGGTCACCTTCTCCGCTTTTACCCCAAACACCTCTGCATGTTGAGCAGATTCGTATTGGTGAGCTGCCGCGATCAGCGCTTTGGACGGGATACAACCACGGTTCAAGCAAACACCGCCAAGCTCGGCTTTGTCGACGATGAGCACTTTTTGCCCGAGTTGGGCGGCACGAATGGCCGCCACATATCCGCCGGGACCTGCCCCAACAACTAATGTATCAATATCAATAGAAGCATCTCCTACTACCATTGACGATTACACCTCCATAACGAGCAGCTCTGGGTTAGCGAGCAGCTGTTTGATATAGTTCATAAAGTTCTGTGCTGTTGCACCATCGATCAGACGGTGGTCGAAGCTAAGCGACAAGGCCATAACCGGTGCAGCAACGATTTCGCCGTTCTTAACCACCGGTTTTTCGGTGATGCGGCCGGTACCAAGGATCGCTACTTCAGGGTAGTTGATAATCGGCGTAAAGAACATACCGCCAGCAGAACCGATGTTCGTGATCGAAATCGTGCTGCCCTTCATTTCGTGAGGTGCCAGTTTGCCTTCGCGGCCGCGGGATGCCAGGTCTTTGATCGCTTCGGCGATCATCCATATGCTCTTCCGATCCGCATCTTTAATGACCGGAACGATCAAGCCGTTATCGGTGTCGGTTGCGATCCCGATGTTGTAGTATTTCTTATAAACGATCTCATTGTTCGCTTCATCGATCGAAGCGTTCAGAGCCGGGAATTGACGGGAAGCGGCCACCAGCGCTTTAACGATGAATGGAAGATAAGTGACTTTAATGCCTTTCTTCTCGGCGATTGGTTTCATGCGAGTACGGAAAGCAACCAGTTCCGTAACATCCACTTCATCCATAATGGTGACATGCGGAGCCGTGTAAGCCGATTTCACCATCGCGTTGGAAATCGCTTTGCGGATACCCTTGAACGGAACGCGTTCTTCTTCGCCCTCTGTTGCGATCGCTGTTGGTGCAGCGGCAGCAGGTGCTTTTGAAGTTTGGGCTGGCGCAGCGGCTTGTGCAGGTGCAGCAGCTTGAGCTGGAGCAGCGGCGGCAGCTCCGCCTTTCTTGAAGTTGTCAACGTCTTCCTTCGTGATTTTACCGGCTTTCCCTGTCCCTGGTACCAGCGACAAGTCAACGCCTTGCTCGCGAGCATATTTGCGTACGCCAGGCGTAGCGAGGATCTCACGGTTTGGAGCTGCAGGAGCTGCGGCTGCGGCCGGTGCGCTTGCTGCAGCAGCAGGAGCGTCATGACCTTGTGCAGGTGCTGCGGCTTGTTCAGGCAGATCGCCTTCGGCATCGATGATGGCGACGACTTCGCCTACGCGGAAGATCGCACCGTCTTTGCCGAACACTTCAAGAACCGTACCGTTAACTGGACATGGTACTTCAACGACCGCTTTGTCGTTTTGGACTTCCATAATGATGTCTTCGTCCGTTACCTTGTCGCCCGGTTTAATATGCATTTTGATAATTTCGCCTTCATGCAAACCTTCGCCAAGCTCAGGGAAGCGGTACTCAAATTTAGACGAAGAAGCTGCTTGCGGAGCCGGAGCTGCTGCTGGAGCGGCTGAAGCGCTTGCTTCAGCCGCTGGAGCTGGAGCACCTTCTTGTTCAGGAATATCGCCTTCAGCTTCGATGACGGCAACAACTTCGCCTACACGGAACACGGCACCGTCTTTACCAAACACTTCTTGTACAACACCGTTCACAGGACATGGTACTTCAACGATCGCTTTGTCGTTTTGTACCTCCATGATGATATCTTCATCCGTTACTTTGTCCCCTGGCTTGATATGCATTTTGATGATTTCACCTTCATGCAAGCCTTCGCCTAGTTCAGGGAACCGATATTCAAACTTCGCCACAGGAAAGACCTCCTATTTGTTCTTCGATTTAGAATTCCAGCACTTTGTTAACACCATCGATCACGCGAGCCGGAGACGGCAGCCATTGATCTTCGATTTGCGCGAACGGATAAACGGTATCCGGTGGAGCGATACGCAGTACAGGAGCTTCCAGGTGCAGAATCGCTTTCTCGTTAATTTGCGCGATGACTTCCGCAGCGATACCGGCCGATTTTTGCGCTTCTTGAACGATGATAGCGCGATTCGTTTTCTTCACAGAGGCAATAATCGTATCGATGTCGAGCGGTACGAGGGTGCGCAGGTCGATCACTTCAGCTTTAATGCCTTTGGTTTTTTCCAATTCTTCAGCAGCTTTAACTGCGGTATGAACCATAAGACCGTATGCAAGAATCGTAACATCGGAACCTTCGCGAACGACTTTGGCTTTGCCCAGTTCAACGGTATATTCACCTTCCGGCACTTCTTCGCGGAACGCATGGTACAGGTTCAAGTGTTCCATGAAGAATACAGGATCGTTATCGCGGATCGCAGAGATCAACAGACCTTTCGCGTCATAAGGGTTCGAAGGAACGACCAGCTTGATCCCCGGAGTTTGGGCGATCAGGCCTTCCAAAGCGTCGGTATGCAACTCAGCCGCTTTAACGCCGCCGCCAAACGGAGTACGGAACACGATCGGGGAATGATAACGTCCGCCGGAACGGTAACGCATCCGGGCCGCTTGTACAAGAATTTGGTCCAATGCTTCAAAAATAAAGCCAACAAACTGAATTTCCGCAATTGGACGGAAGCCTTGAATCCCCAAGCCTACCGCCAAACCGCCAATAGCGGATTCTGCGAGCGGCGTATCCATTACGCGCTCTTCCCCGAATTCTTTTTGCAGACCTTCTGTTACACGGAACACCCCGCCGACATTACCTACGTCTTCGCCGAAAATCAGAACATTTGGATCGCGTTGCAGTTCGACGCGCAAGGCGTCGCGAATCGCTTCTTTCATATTCATTTGTGCCATTGCTTGTATCCTCCTCTATAGAACGATCAGACTAATTTACACGTACGTTTATTGAAAATCGGCCTTTTGCTCTTCCAGGTGTTTAGGCGTTACTTCAAACATGCTGTCGATCAGGCCAGGAATTGTCATTTTTTCCGTTTGTTCTGCTTTCTTAATATGCTCGTTTACTTTCGCTTTCGCTTCTTCTTTCACACGAGCGGTATCTTCTTCGGTCCAAAGACCCTTCTTCTCCAAATATTTAGCCAGACGAGCGATCGGGTCTTTCTCGCTCCATTGACCTTCTTCTTCCTTCGTCCGGTATTTCGAAGTGTCGTCAGACAGGGAGTGTGGACGGAAACGATAAGTTACGGCTTCAATCAAAGTAGCGCCTTCCCCGTTGCGGGCACGTTCAGCAGCTTCACGCACGGCGCTGATAACTGCAAATACGTCCATCCCGTCGATTTTCACGCCGCGGATCCCAGCAGCAACTGCTTTGTGCGCGATCGACAAAGCTGCAGTTTGTTTGGAGAACGGTGTCGTGATGGCATAACCGTTGTTTTGCACGAAGAAAATAACCGGCAGTTTAAATACGCCAGCGTAGTTCAATGCTTCGTAGAAATCGCCTTCGGAAGAACCGCCGTCACCGGTGTAAGTGATAACGACTTGTTTTTGTTTTTTGAGCTTGTAGCCCATGGCGATCCCCATTGCATGCAATACTTGTGCGCCGATGATGATTTGCGGCATAAGTACGTTAACGCCTTCCGGAATTTGTCCGCCATGTTGATGGCCGCGGGAATACAGGAAAGCTTGATACAGTGGAAGTCCATGCCATACGAGCTGCGGCATATCGCGGTAACCCGGGCAGATGAAGTCCTCTTTATCCAGCGCAAATTCACTACCTACCATTGTCGCTTCTTGCCCGGAAACTGGAGCATAAAATCCGAGGCGGCCTTGGCGGCCCAAGTTGATCGCACGTTCGTCCCAAGTACGGGTAAATACCATGCGATACATCAATTCTTTTAATTCATCGTCGGACAGAGCCGGTACTTTATCTTTGTTAACGATTTCACCGTCTGGCGAGAGCACGGTCAAAGCTTCTACTTCTTCCGTGTATACTTCATAAGGAATCTTGCTCATTTTTTTCACCTCGACTGAATATTTGATTAACTTGTTCCTCTGTTATAGAATTATTATACTCCTGTTTCATTCTAGAAGTCAAAGGAATTAAGGGTTGTTGTGTTATATTTTTATCTTTGTGTATGTAACAGTTTTGGGAAATTAGTATAACACAGATCTATTTTGTGGTAAGCTAGCGATATCCTGCACCATGCTAAATGTTACTTGATTCAACATCCAAAAGCAAAATCTATCGTACGGAGTGTGTAGAACTATGACAGATTCGAAATATTTGAAACGAACCGTTGTCAAAGAGGAAATCCATAGCCAGTTCTTAGGAGAGAAACGTTATCTGCGCGTGTATCTGCCTCCTGGTTATAACGAAATCCTCAGTTATCCTGTCGTTTACTGTCAGGACGGCGAGGAGTTCTTCAATTTCGGACGAATTGCGACACATGCCAATCGACTGATCTTAGATGAAGGGATCGAGCCGTTCATCATTGTTGGCATTGAAGTAAATACTGCAGTGCGCACAGAGGAATATGCCCCGTTCGGAAACCGTTTTGAGGCCTATACCCGCTGTTTCACGGAAGAAATTATTCCCTTCATCGAACGCAATTATCCGGTTCGTCGTGAACCCGAGGAAAGGGTGCTGGCTGGTGACTCTTTAGGGGCAACTGTCTCCCTTCATCTGGCTATGAAAAATCCGAAACTGTTTTCCAAAATCATCAGCTTGTCCGGCGCCTACTATGAACCATCTCTGAAGATTCTCGCTCAAGAGACCGATCTCTCCTATTTGTCGCTCTTCATGATCGTGGGGTTGCAGGAGGATCATTATACAACGGATACAGGCACCTATAATTTTGTTGAGTTAAATCGCAAAGCCAAGGCCTTACTTGAAGAACGCGGAGCCCGCGTCACCTATTTCGAGAAGGACGGGAAACATTTATGGGGATTTTGGCAGCAAGAGCTGCCTGATGCGCTGGTACACTTCTTAAAATAACGCTTTCATATCCAGAAAAATGGGAGGCTGTCCAAGGTAGAACCTTCATCTACTTCGGACAGCCTCTCTTGATGTCTTTCTGCATGGTCTCTTATGCGCGTTAAGGAGTCTGATCCTGCACAATAGCCCGCTCAGAACTGGACTTTGTTTTAGTCTTAGGCTTCGCTTCCGTTCCAATATAGATATCCCCTGTTGTTAGTGACCGTCTAGGCAGCTTCCATTTATAATGGACGGATAACATCCGGAAGAAGACGACAGCCGCAAACAACAAAATCAATTCCACAGTTGAAACGAACCACCCCATCCCAACTGCCAGCCCTGCCAGCATCGCCCATACCGCATAGATTTCGTCGCGCAGCACCAGCGGTTTACGCCCGGCCAGCAAATCGCGGATAATACCGCCCCCGATACCGGTCAACACCGCCGCCACCAGCACCGCGCTCATCGGATGCTTCATGTCCGTGGCATACAATGCCCCTTGAATTGCAAAAGCCGACAAACCAATCGCATCGAACAGGACCTCCGTCCGTTTCCAACGACGAACCCATGGCATCGGCAGCACGAAGGCAACAAACACGGACATCACGGCCAACATAATTAAATCCCCTTGCCCCCATAACGTCGTTACCGGGACGCCGATCAAGACATTGCGGATGATCCCGCCGCCAAACGCCGTCACCAAACCCAGCACCAGCACGCCGAGGATGTCGTACTCCTCTTCCATCGCCACGAACGCGCCGGACATCGCAAACGCTACCGTCCCGATGATGCTAAAAATCTCAAAGATGTGCATCTCTTCCGTCCTTCTCTGCCTTTCATTGTCAGCTTTTTATTTATCAATCCCCATTGTAGGCCCACAAGTGGAAATTGTGCAACCCTAAAATCTGAATTATACTAACGAAAGCAGAAGATATTGTTCGGGAAAGGAAGAAAATCGAAATGACTGTGAACCGGGTGCTCATTTTTGCAGGCGGAGGTTTAGATCCGGGAATGCTTCGTGAGGTGCGTTCGGATGATTTTTTGATCGGCGCTGACCGCGGGGCCTTATTTCTGGTGGAGCACGGGATGAAACCGCATCTGGCAGTGGGCGATTTCGATTCCGTGAACGAGGAAGAGCTGGATCGGATTCGTAGCTGCAGCAAAGAGCTGGTCATCTGCGATCCGATTGATAAAGATCTGACGGATACGGAGCTGGCCTTTGACCTTGCCGTCCAGCGAAACCCGGCAGAAATTGTATTAACCGGCGTAATCGGAACCCGCTTGGATCATACGTTGGCCAATATACATATGTTGCTGCGTGCAGCGGAGCAAGGCATTACCTGCGCCATATGGGATGAACATAATTACATTACGTTGTGCGGATCGGTCTGCCAGGTTGAGGATCGTGGATATACGTATGTTTCTCTGCTCCCGCTGACCCCTGTCGTAACCGGAATTACGTTAGAAGGATTCATGTACCCGCTAGATAATGCAACACTCCGAATAGGTCAATCTCTAGCGGTGAGCAATCAATTGGCGGCTCCCGTCGGAACGGTGCATGTGAACGAGGGCTGGTTGCTCATTATTCATAGCCGCGATTAGCCATTTGATTCGTTTTTTAATATGTATCATTTTTGTAACCTTTAGTTGACCCTTAGAAGAAAAGATGAAAGAAAAGCAGAACCCTTGTTTTTCAAGGGTTTTTTCATTGATTTTCATATGTAAAGGTGTAAGGAAATTCTCTATATCTTAATAAAATGTAAACTTTAATGTTATTTTAATAATTGCCTCCAAACCGTTGTGGCCCAAGGTTTTTAGGACATTCTACCAAAATATAGGAGATTACAAATCTGTTATACTCCAACTAACGAACCGGTCAAATCACAAATTGGAGGTACTACAACATGATTAAACGCAAACTATTCCAAAAAGTATTGACGGTTGGACTGGTGTCCGCCATTGGTTTCGGTACGCTGCTTGCTGGTGGTGCTGAACCAGTACAAGCCCAATCGGCAACAAGCACTGCCGTATCTAAAGGCACGCAGGTTGTAAACTACGCGAAGAATTTCCTGGGCACTCCTTACAAATTCGGAGCATCGACTTCGACGACTAAGGTATTCGACTGCTCTTCCTTTACGAAATATGTATTTAAGAAATATGGCGTTGATTTGCCGCGCACTTCCGCTGCACAAGCTAAAGTGGGATACGCTGTGTCGAAGTCCAATCTGAAAGCGGGCGATTTGGTCTTCTTCTCCAGCGGCAGCCGGGCAAACGGTAAGAACGTAACCCATGTAGCGATCTATATGGGCAACGGAAAAATTATTCATACTTACGGGAAACCAGGGGTAACGATTTCCAATTTGAACTCAGGCAACTGGAAAAGTACTTATCTGAAGGCTCGTCGCGTCCTTTAGTCGGACAAGCCCCTCTCTTGATATAAGAAGTCGTTGCATAGATCAGTTGATCGCAACGACTTTTTCCTTTGCCATGGGATAAACGGCTGGCTTACGTTTAACCAAACATATATCCGGTGCCGCGAATCGTATGGAGCAGCTTTCTCGAATGGCCTTTATCGATTTTTTTGCGTAAATGCCGAATATAGACATCCACCACGTTGGTTCCGGTTGAAAAATCATACCCCCAAACCTGCTGCAGGATCAAGTCCCGTCCGCACACCTTCCCAGCCCGCTTCATCAAAAAGAGCAGCAGATCGAATTCCTTCGGCGTCAATCGAATGGACTCCCCGTTTCTCCAAGCCTTGCGGCTGCGCAGCTCGACTCGTAAATCCTCAAAGGTCAACTCGGTTAGGGAGCCATCCCCCAGCCGTTTGAACAGTGAAATCAAATGACCAACCCGAGCATACAACTCAGCCATGGGGATCGTGATCGGAACGACATCGTTGGCTCCCCCGGCAAAGCCGGCGACAACGTCATCGGTGTTCCACTCCTTAAGCAGAAGGATCAGCGGAAACGGAGCGAACCGCCCAATTTCCTCCAGAAGGACCTGGGAAGCATCATCCGGCAAATCCATACCCAGCAGCAGCAAATCCGGAAGCTCTTCTTCTATTATACGAAGCACGCCGGAGCCGCTTTGCTTCCAATCGACCTGATAGCCGGCTTCCTCTAATCCAGCCTTGATTCGCTCCCCTTGAGCCTGATCCTCTAAAACAAGCATAATGTAACCTTTCATCGCGCGACCACCTTACCTGCATCTGCCAATCCATTAATAAGATGGTCATTCCACCGGGAAATCATTCGGTCACCCGGAAAGGATCATGTTGATCCTTAACCTATATAGCGATCATAGATGGTTTTGGCTTCTGAAGGATCTTGCGTACCGTGAATTAACGCTCTCCCGTCCGCAAACAAGACCAACCGCTTTTCATCGATTGTAAAAGAGAGCAAGAACGGATTTACCTCCACCTTCCCCTCTTGCAATCGTTCCAGCCTCATTGCCATCTCCTGCAGTTCAAGCTTCCGTTTTGTTGCCGGACGAATCTGCACCGTGTCCCTGCCACAAAGCACCTCCGTCTTTCGGTTGCCGGCCGCAGACAGATACGGGTAGGTGGCTTCGCTTCCGCAAGAAAGGCAATCGTTCCGTTTGGCTGTGCCCACTTTAATTGAGGTTTGCTCGTTTCGCCACAGGTCAAAGGTCAGCAATGTGCCCCGTAACGCCTCCGTATTTCCGGTGAGCAGCTTTAATGCTTCCGTTGCTTGATGGGCTACAACCATTTGTACGGCCGGCGGGATCACCCCTACGGTGTCGCAAGTATCTCCGCCGAGCGGTACAGTCCCTAGTAAGCAGTTCAAGCAAGGCGTTTCGCCGGGCAAAATCGTGTAAGTTATTCCGTAACTGCCTACGCATCCGCCGTAGATCCAGGGAATGCGATATTTTTGCGAGATGTCGTTAATCATCAATCTCGTATCGAAATTATCCGTAGCATCCATGATGAGGTCAACGCCATGAATGAGGTCTTCTAATTCCTCCGGATCAACATCCATCACATGGGCATCGATGCGCACCTGACTATTGATTGCATTTAACCGTTGCTTGGCCGCGATCGCTTTCGGTACTCGTCCGGCCGCATCCGCTTCAGAAAATAGCTGCTGTCGCTGCAGATTGCTCCATTCCACGTAATCCCGGTCGGCGATCACCAGATGTCCGACACCTGCGCGAACGAGCGTTTCAGCGATCCCTGTGCCAAGCGCCCCAGCTCCAACGACTAACACCTTCGCTTGTTCAAGCTGGTCTTGGCCCGCATGACCTATCGGTGCAAACAATCGCTGCCGGGAATATCGATCCGGTTGCTGGCGTTCATGCTGCAGTTGTTGCTCAGCATGCGTTCTCTCCAATTTCCGCACTCCCCTCGCCAATGCTTGTCTTCTTATCGAATCCGGTGAAACAACCGCTTCGATGGTTTGTTTCAAGCATAGTACAGATAGGGCAAGAATTCAAAGGAGTTCCCCTCACTCTTCAGGTTCGAATGCTCTACAATCCAGCGAAAAATACCCGTTTTCGGCCGCAGCACGTTCATTCGGGAAGATCTCCTCTTCGCGATAACCTAACTCCGAGGCACGAGCACAGGTCTTTCGATAGTAATATTTTAACCCCGTGGTCGGATCAACTGCTCCAACGATCGCCGGTGCCAGGTCTAATCTTCCCCCGCCGAATGCATAGTTGTTATAGTAGTGATCACCTACCGGAATGCCTTGCAGAAACACCAGGATTCCGACATCATCTAACGTATTATTCCACTCCTCCTGCGGGATCACCGGCAGCGTAAACGTATAATCCACTCCCAGCTTTGCCGCAATCCGATTATGAGCGCGAATCGCCCGGGCCAGATCCTCTTCAATCCGGCGGACGATCGTTGCACGCCGAACGGCATCAAAGGTTTCCTCATTCTGCAGCAGCGGAATGGAGATCTCGGACTTAATCTCGGTTTGCAGCCCGCTGAACCAGTGGTTCGCCGCTGCATCGTAAGCCGTCACGTTCCTATCCAACGTAAACGCGATACTGTTCCCGCTTGCGTCTAAATATGTATAGGGCTTTTTGTCCTGCCACCGGTAAGTCCACGTATCACTGCTCAGATCCATGTCCGCTGCATACAGAAAATAGCCGTCATAGTCCATGACAACGATCGCCGGGATATAAGCTAGAAGCGACTGCTGTCCCGCCGGATCGTCAGCTACGCCGAAATTCAAGGACAAGCTCCGAAGCAGTGCGGCAAGGGCTTGCTCTTTATCCGCCCGCATCCATTTCGAGGATCCGTACCCGCTCTCGAATTGCTGCAGCTCGTTCCGGTTTAACGAAGCCGCTGCATCCTGAACCGCCGTGCGCAAGGCGGCCGTATATCGGGTCTCAAGCCGGTTAACCTCCCGTAAATTTTCCGCTCGCAGCCCGCCCAGCCAAACAACTGGAGCAATAATGATGACAAAGATCACGGCCCAGTCAGTAATCTTCATTGAGCACCATACCTCCGTAGGTGAGTAAAGACGGTCCCTTCTTCCCTTCACTGTTATATAGAAACTCCGATAGAATATCCAGCGGGCTCCGGGAGCGGTCGTAGGCTGTAACGGTGAAGAAGTCCCCTTCCTCTAGCTTGTACGGGACACCTTCTTGCCCTGTTCCGGATGGAAACAGGACCTTTAAAATATCTGAGGTATAGTAAGCATTGTATACGACGCTGAAATCACCTAAGAAAGTTCCCGGGTCAGCCGGATCGCCGTATTCCGGGTGATAGATCTTATGACGATGCTCCAGCTCAACCTCATACCATCCTCCGGATAACTCCAGTTCATGGACAAAATCCTCGTACATGTCCGGCGTGACGAACCCTTTGTTCCGCACGGCATCCGCAAACTGTACCAACGTATGGTACGCCGCCAAATATCGGAGATCCTCCTGGCGCTGCGCAGCCTGCAACGCTGGAAACAGAAACAGGAGCAGCACGGCAAGCAGCGCAGCCGTTATTTTCGACAAGGCGTTTACCATTCACTGCAACCTACTTTCTTTGAATAATCACCCGAACTTCTTTCCCTGATGAATCAAACCTATGTTCAATGCTGTAATTCGCCCGTAAATCCAATACTTCCAGAGCGCGTTTACGGCTTTGCTCCAACACATCCTCCAATAGACCAAATGGGACGGTATTCAAAACTTCCCCATTCACCTCGATCTCTACGCCGAGCTCAATCCAATCCGGAATCCGATGAAGGAGATCATTCCCGCTAAATCCGCCGCTTGTGTCCCCCAGAGGATCATCATCGCGGGATCTCTCCCCTGTTTCGCTTGTGAGCACACTTCCTTCAAGCGCGTAGACGCTGCGTCCAACGCCGTGTAGCTGCACCGCGAGCGCGTCATAGGATGCGTTCTGATTCGCTCCGATGTCCAGCATATAGATGGCAACGGCCAAAAAAGAGCTGACGGAGAAAAGCAGCCATACCAGACTTTTTACATGATTGATCACCTTAAATGATGCCTCCAGCCTTTCCCATTACGGAAGTAGCGTTGTCTGTGTAAATATCAATCCTCGAACCACATTCGAGCTGTCCTTGACCACCTTCGCCTTGAACTTGCCGCTCGGATTGACATATTCATTTAGCCGCTCGTCCCAGGCATTACTAATCGGCGCATTGCTATGATTGATCACCGCACCGTAATATTCCGAAGACTCAGATTCATTAACGTTCAGGATATCTCCATACCATTCCCCGCCTCTGTTCTTCCCGGTTTTCACCAAGATGCCAAATTGATCGCGATCCTTGAATTTCCGTAATGCATTGGTAACCTGCGAACCGCTGACGGTCGTATCGTCATAGACGGTAAACGAGGCTTGGGACAGCTCCGTCTGGATATCGGAGAAGCTGTTTTGCGCCGTTTTGGTCGCTTCCTGAGCAGAAACAAACAAGATAACTACAATCGTAATCAAAGCTATTGTCAAAAAGATCCCGGCCGCAACCTTTAGTGCGGATGAAGCGTTGTTCATGGATAAATGCCTCCTTAAATTTTTTTAAAATTTTTGAAGCTGTTCAAAATATAAGTTCATTTGTTCAAAGCTCATCCAAATTAGAGGAATCACCAAATAAGCGAAGACCAGAGCATACATGGGAGTAAAGCCAATCATACGCCCCCAATTCGCTTTGATATCCAGCGATTTCTCGTAATCCAACCGTCTCCGCTCAAATTGATAGGACAGATCGCTGTCAAGATCGTCAAAGGCATCGGCAACCAACAGCTTCTCCGACGCCAGCAGCAGCTTGTCCGCCAGCCGTTGGAATTCCTCCAGAACGACCTCCCGCTTCAGCTCCAGCAGCGCTTCCTCAGGGCTAAAGCTGTAGTTCAAGAGGCATTTATGCAATGGCTCCCGAAAGATCACCGCGTAAGAGGCCAGCCATTCTAGGATTTCTTCCACGGAGATCCGCTCCAGTTCCCGCAGGATCGCAATCATCGCCAAAAACTGATACACCTCATGCCGCATGTCCATCAATCGCATCCAACGCTGGAAGTAAAGCATCCATAGCGGCAGGTAGTATCCGGCCAATCCGGCTAGTAAGGCCAAACCAAACTCCCACCATTTGAGATATTCCTGATTCCAGCGCTGCAATTTGTCTAGGATTCTGTGGGTAGCTTCTGATAACTCTTCATGGGCCTTCCCCTCTTCTGCATCCTCCAGCATTTTGGAGACGGAGCGGAAGACTTCATCGTAGCTAGCCTTTGCTGACATGCCCAATTGACGCATGACCGCAGCATCTCGTGCAGCCTCCTGTCGTCCGGCATCAACGGTGTCCTTCGGCAAAGCGCCAAAAAAGGTGGATACGGCTGGAGGCTCCGTCAAAATCCGCTGCTTCGTAAGCTGATGAAGCACAAGGAATCCCCCGAGTGCAAGGACGAAGCTTAATCCCAAAATGCTGATTCGTCTGACCTGAAACGCTTCGATCCGAAGCCGATGATTCGTCTCCTTTAGCAGCTGAGAAATTCGATGATAGGCTACGGATTCGGGCGACGGAACGAACTGGCGGCAAAAACGGCCAAGGATTCGGTGCGCATAGACCCTGGCTTCCCACGATAGGTTCGTAGGCTTGGCTCGATAAGCTGTTTCTTCTTCATTCTTCAGCTTCTGCAGCAGAACATAACTGAGCAGAATGGTCAGAAATAGGACCGCTTTGATTAACATCCCTGCTTTGCTTAAATAGAACGCATCCATTAACGGGAAATGTCCCCTGGCCCACATCTCAACCGGCTTCGTAAAAAAGACCGGCACTAAAGCGATGACATGCAGTCCTTTCAGCAAATAATCCAACCGTCTTCTGCGGATGAGCTCCAATTGAACTTCTCCGGTCAGGCGGCTGATGCCGCGCAGGTACATGGAACCTTCCGCGCGTTTCCGGTCGCCGTACTCCGATACCAGCCGGGAAATGCCGGCAAAGGCCTTCAAATACCGGCTGGGAGCCTTCTCATAATATTTTTCCAAAGCGGTGTCCGGGTCAGCATCAACCAGCGCCTCGCTAATCCAATAGGCATGAACCCCGATTTCACGGCCCGTCGCTTCGCCGGCTTCCTCAATCGCATCAGGTACCATGCCATGCCGGTGAAACGCATGCCGAACGGCAGCGAAGAAATCAAGCAGCTGCTCCAGCAGCTTGACTTCTAATCGATTGACGTAACCATCGATCAGCAGGTCTTGCAGGACGACAGCGGTGATCAGCAGCGACAGAACAAACAACACGTCGGGATGCATCGCAGTTAAGATGGCGATCGATCCAGCGAATGACCCTGTGATCCCATAAGCGAGCTTCATCGTTTGTCGCCTTAGCTTCAGCTCGTCCTGGGGATAACTAAGCGCGAGCCGCATACGGATTTTTCCCGCATAATACCTTAACGGAGGCACCTTCATCCAAGCGGCATACGACTTAAGCAGGAACGCTGTAAACCATTGCCGAATCCCGCCCAGCGTTTGCTTAGGAGAGGCACCAACCGTACTCCCAGCATCTACCCATAACGGATTTTCCTTTCTTCCGAGCCATTGACCGACAGCATACAATCCGATGCCACCAAGGACTGATGCTCCCAACACGATCAGCAGGATCGACTTAAGCTCCAACCTTCTCCCCCCAATACGAGCCAACAAACCGTTCAAATTCCGCGGCGTCTTCCGGCAGCATCTCCCGGGCCATAGCCTCTCGGGTCTGGCGAGATATCGGTTGCACAGCAACATAACGGCCATTTCGGTATTCCATGATCACCCGTTCCTCATAATTGGCATGATGAACTGAAGTCAATTGACCTCCCGCCGCTGGTTGGAAACCCTGCCCTTCCTGCCCCGCCCTGTTCTCTGACTCCCGGCGGCAGCATTCAGTGATCCGCTCGATATATCGCCGTCCCGTCATATCGCGGCGCAGGTGCACGTCAAAGTCAATAACGGTAGCAACCTGCAGCTCAGCGACTCGTTCGTCGCGAAACACACCGGTTTTCAGCAGCGAATTGCGCAGCGACTCGATTAGATCGCGAAACGTCTTGGCATGGTGCGTAAAAATAGTGAACAAGCTGGCTACCTGCGCCATCTGCACCATCCAGGCGGCAACCTCGTCCGTGGCGACCTCCCCTAGGATGTGGACGGTACCGTCTGTCTTTTTCTGCAGATCCAATGCTGCTTGCCCGCTCACGTAATCGGTCTCCCGAAAGCTTAAAATGTTGCGTCCGCTGTACAAGCGGCGCAAATGCAGCTCAAAGGACATTTCCTGCACACGCAACGTATATACGGCATAGATATACTTGACCATCGCCATCAACAGCGTTGTTTTGCCTGATCCCTGCGAACCCGTAATGGAAGTAATCCGGCTGCCCTTCATGAAATATTTCAGCAGCCCGATCGGCAGCTCGGCGTTCTCCCCCTGGATCAAGTGCTCCAACGAGGTGCCAATCATATCGAATTTCCGCACGAAAAAAGCCCACGTCTCTGCAAATGGCGGCCGGACGACCACAATCCGCGAACCGTCCTGCATCTCGTTCACCTTATATCCGTTAACCTCTGATAGTTGGCCTGGCAGATTAAATTTATAGATGTTCTGACAAACGCGTTTTAACTCCGCTTCGCTGCCAAAGGAGAGAAATGACAGGCGGATACTCTTACCTCGATAGAAAATCCAGACGCTCTCCCAAGAACGGGTCAGTTGCTCCCCATCCTCATCCACAGCAAACAAAAACCTGTCGTTCCCCTCGTACCTATGGCCAATGCCAGAGGAAGGCTCAACCGCCCCATATCCGCTTGGAATCCCGCTTACACCGCCGCTCAGTCCGTCGATCCGCATCTCCCGCAGCTCGTCCACCACCGAGAAGCCCTTATACATTTGGTAAACCCGCTGGACGACGAGATCCAGCTTCTCCTGAAACGTCAGGGGGCGATACTCTAAGAAAAAGATACGGTCAATGTCCTCACCGGTAATTTCGTATACGGGGGAACCCTCAGACGTTTTTGACGGTTTCGCTTCATCCAGCGCATAGTCTTCGATCATTTGCGCTAGACCGTCGGCGCCATACTGCTGCTTGTAAAGGTACAACAAGATATCGAAGCGGTCTTGGGCTGTTAACAGCTCCTGGCGATGAAAAGGCAAGATCCGGTCGATATTGTGTTCGTTGATTCCGTAATCTCCTGCCAACATGTCGCGGATAAACGACTTAATATATTGCTTGTCCTTCGGATCCCCATACGCGCAGCCACGAAGCGCTTGACGAAGCTCCGCACGCGCTTTCGCTTTACGGTTCCATGCTTCCTCGCTTAATCCCCAATCCAATCCGCTCGTACGGCTAAGTTCATGCAACCGTTCTTTGATGTAGGTTACAATAGCTGACCATTCGAAGCGATCCTGCCCATTTGGACGCTCCACTCTCCCAGGTCCCGTCATGTTGGCCTTGCGCCACAAAAAGATCAGTACCGCCAGGACAAGAAGCGTGATGATTAACCCGTTCATCAGCCCATTCACTTTACGCCCCCCTTTCCTTCGGTGAAATGGATGCACTAGTAGTTCCTGCCGCCATTTCCATCAGCATGTCTCCGAGCTCGTAGTATCCTTTCAGTAGAAGCTCACGCTCTCCCCTCCGTTTCGACCAGATCGGAGTTTGGCGAAAATACGCTAAGATGTTCCGGGCATTCCAGGCATCCGAGAACCCGGTATGATACGGAATCCCGATCAGCCTTTGCACGCCGGAATAGCGCCGCTTCAGATTGTTTAGTCCCCAGCGGGACCGGGGATCAAAGGGCGAAATGACGAAAAGCAATTTTCTGTTCGGTTCGCCAAGATAAGAAGCAACATCCGCAAACCATTCATCCATGATTCCCAGTCGATGCGGCAACACAGCGACTAGAACATCTCCTTCGCGCTGCTCCTGCAGCACCTCGCTTAATCGCCGGTTTTGTGCCTGAAGGATCACGCATCCGTACGATTGTTCGGCAATCGCCAATATTTCAGCGATGCCCTCGTTATCTAGTTCCTTCCTAGCCGAGTCCGCTAACCGCGTCCCGCACACTAGATCAAGGCGTCCGCGCAGCAGCGGAACGGTATAATCGCTCAAGTTGCTCGCCGTTAATCGTCCGCTTGACTGCAAACGCAGCAGCGCATCAAGACCATGCTCTGGGACAGCCCCCTCTCCGAAGGTATCGCTGTGCAAACGTACGGTTTGTCCGATCCCTTCCTCCAAGCCGCGTCCAGTTGGCCCTTCATTCAGCAGGAGCAGTCGCTGCGGAATTCGCAGCCCTAACGTAACGGCGGTAGACACAGCAGCTTCGGCGGCGCCGCCAAGACCGCCATCCCAAAACACAAAGCGGCTCATGCTTGTCTCCTTTCCGCTTTGCGCACAGCACGTTTAGCGACGGTGTGATCCCAGCCTGCCAGCTCACGAAGCAGTTGGCGAAGTGCCCTTTTGTAGGAACGGGAGAAGCTCCGGAGGCGCAACTGCTGCAAATGTTCGTTTTCCAAGTGAGCAGCCCAATTTGACTCGTCCCACGGGATACAGAGTGCTTCGGAGCGCCATTCCAGCGGGAGGTCTTCTAACAGGCCCAGAATATAATGGCTGTTCACCCCGCTGTCGACCGTGCGGATAAAGACCGGTCGAACGGTCAGCCCCCGCAGCTCCGGCCAAAGTTGAAACAAGCTGCGGAACCACTGCGCACTTACCTCGACCTCGTAACGGTCGAAAGTGGTGACCCATACAATTTCATTTGCGGACATCAACCGTTCAGGAGTGAGGCCATTTAGCGTGTCGATGTCCAGCAATTCGTAATCGTATGCTGCAGATGAGTCTTCGCTGCTCGTCTTCATGGAGATCGTGCTCATAAAGCCCGACGTTCCAGTAGCGACATCAAAGCCGTAAAACTCCGTTAACGGAAGATATGAATCTCCATCCCCGATCGAATATCGGTACTTACTGTTCTCCGTGCCGTCCGTTAGCAATACTTTAGAGCCGGACGCAGCCAAAACGCTGCTTAAATAAAGTAACAGGTCACGTTTATCGCTCTTCCCTACGAACAACCATCTTTTCATGCCAATTCATTTCCTCCTCTCATTTCGCTGGATCGAGCTCAAACCGGTCACTGTCCCCAGATGTTCCATCCGAAACGATGTTGCCAGCGGGTTGATCAGCGCCCCGAACCTCTGTTTGCGAACGCGAAACGGTTGTCTGACTATGTGCAAATTCGCTGGCACGCTGTGGTGACATGACGGATAGATCCCGTTCCAAGCCGCTTCGGGCCATATTGCTGAGATTCAGCGTCTGTTCCGCTTTCTGCACGATATTCGGATCTTTGCGAATCAGCTCCATAACGCCTTCGTTCACTGGATATGTCGGGACCGGCTTGCTCTGCAAATTTGGCTCGACATAAGCGAGTGCGTATATCGAGGCCTTATGTAAATAAGCGTCTACAATCGCGCTGGATAACGAGAGAATTTCCGCTTCATCCAGCGTCACCGTGATCGTATCGGAACTGAGGTCCGCTACTTTCTTCTTGGACAGCAAAATATAATCGTGGCCCGTCGGGAATTGAATGCGAATATCAATGACATCGTTCACCTTCAAAACTTGCGGAAGCTGAACAAACGCCATTTCCCGCCAGCGTAAATCGTCCGGGACCGGGGCCTCTTCATAGACGAGTGCCTCCGTCAGTGGTGTCATCGAACGCAGCGCTATCTTGGCGTACTTCCCTGCAATGGCTTCCTGCGATTTAAAGAGGTCCGCTGGCACGCTATTTGCAGGAAGCTCCACCCGTTTTAAGTCGCTTGCCGCAATGCGGTTGCCGGCAGGAATATCCCGTGTAGGTACCCATCCCTGAACTGTCCGCTGCTGTGCCTGATCACGTAAGCTGGCCAACTGGGCTTCATAATCCTGAATAAGGGCTTTCCTCTCAGCATGAACATGTCTTTCCCGCACGAAGGTATACCCCGTAAACAGCGCGCCTGCCGCAACAACACCAACCAATCCGGATAACAGCATTTGCTTCGTTTTTTGCCTTAATCTGGGCATTAGTCTAAAGCACTCCCTTTCTATGGTTTAGCTTTCATTCGCAGTCTGAGTCCTGGCCGTTTGCTCTTCATGAGCAGATGCTCGCAAACCTCCTGCAGAGCAGCCGAAATCGACGGCCCGGGATCAAACGGATTAGGATCCGCAGGAAGGGCATACACGCTCTTAAAGTGAAGTTCCCTGCGAATCCGCCGCAAGCTGGCGGCCGAAGCGAACGGCACACAGATCCTCCAAGATACAGGGATCTGACCTTTGACGTTGAAGGCTTCGACGAAGCGTTCGAGCTCCCCGTACCTCCATTCCGCGCCAGCACCAACGACGATGGACAAGTCTGCGCGGCGGAATTCCTCCAGTAGCTCCTTGCTGCGGGCCGTCCCCAGGTCACAGATGATGCATCCGAAACCTTCCGACAGCATGGAGAGATAGTCGGCACGGGAGGTCAGCTTGGCATAAACCACTTGACCAATGTGAAACCGCCCTCGCTTGTTCAGATCAACTGCGTATTCATCCCCTTCCAGAAGTTGAGCTAACCGAACAAAGGCTGATGATTTAGGATCCATCTCCACGACCGCAACCCTCTTCATGCTGCGCGCCAGCGTGTGGGCGAGTGCAATGGCGGTATGGGTTGCACCGGCCCCGGCTGAGGCAGCGATGACACTGACCAATGCCGGGCGACCGTTGTACGCTACGACTTCAGCCATTCGGGCATTCGAACCTGAATTCGCCGAAGTCGCATCTGATAACCCCCGCAACAATAAGGCCAAGGCCTCACTTACCGCCTCAGCCGAGGCAAACCGGTCCTCCGGGCGAACCTGCAACAGTTTGGACACGATAGGACGCAGCCGTTCGCGGCCATGTTCCCGTAATGCCGCCGCCGCATCGGATGTCCACACCGTATGTCTGCCCCCCGTTCCCATATAAAGTAGAACTGCCCCCAAAGAATACAGATCGGTACGCGCGTCGCTTTGGCGATCACCATATTGCTCCGGCGCCGCGAAGCCAACCGTTCCAAGCTGCACCGTATCTTCCGTTTTCCTAGCCGAATAGGTTCTAGCGATGCCAAAATCTACAAACCGCAGCTCGCCTTTGTCGTCAACCAGCAGATTGGCCGGCTTGACGTCGCGGTGGATCACTGGAGGCTCATGCCGATGTAGATAACGCAGCCCTTCCGCGATCTGCAGACCAAATCGGATAATCAACTCCAGCGGCAGCCGCCCTTCTCTTGCGCGAATAAATTGATCTAAAGGTACGCCCTGGATATAGTCCATCACGATATAGGAATGTCCGTCCCGGTCGGGGTCGATAAAGTCAACAATGCGCGGCAGCCGATGATGATTTAGCGTTATCAGCAGCTTGACCTCCTTAGCGACGGACACCGGTGCTCCTGGTACGTTCAAGCATTCTTTGACCGCCCAAGTCTTTCCCGGTAGCTTGATGTCCTCTGCGAGATACACCCGGCTCATGCCCCCCTGACCAATCAGTTGTTCGATCCGGTAACGTCCGGCCAGTAAGTCGCCAGGAACGAGTTTGGAAACGAACCTCGCCATAACTCCTCCTTTCCTGAACGCAAAAAAAGGAAAGCCTCCTCTCCGTCATTTCCCGGCCATGCGGCCGATAAAAAATGACTGGGGATGCTTTCCCTAATCGCGTTCAATGTATAATTTTGGAATTAGTATAGAACGGCTGGCGACAAATGTAAAGCTTTTTTTAAAACCATTAATTTATTCCATTAATATTTAATCATATACAGCGTGATTTCATCCCGGTTATGAAACAACTGCTTTGCTCTTTGCACTTGCAGCCGGGCCTCCTCAAACTGAGTGATAACCTCCTGAATCAATGCCATCGGTTTCTTCGTCAGCAGCTTCACCGTCACGATGGCAGTTCCCCCCGGAACTAACGCGTATAGCAGCTCGGTCACGAGCTTGGCCGTCAATTTCGGACTCCAGCTCATGTCGCAAACCAACAGATCAAATTGATTTTCCTTAAATTTCACCCGGTTCGCATTGCGCTGCAAAAATGTCAGCTTAGGCGAAGATAACAATGACGGATGCAGCTTCGCCGTATCCACCGCCGTGACGTTCAAACCCCGTTCCAGCAGGAACGAAGTCCAGCCCCCGGGTGCCGCGCCGATATCCAGCGCTTCGTGGAACGATTCAAACGGGATTCCAAACGTAGCTTCAGCTTCCAGCAACTTGAACTTCGCCCGCGAGATCTGTCCCTCCTCCTTCCGGAAGCGGATCGCACCGCCGTTCCAGTCGGAGAGGTTATCCTGCGGATGCGCGACACCGGCAAAAATCCGATCCTGCCCCGCAAACACCGAGATGATCCAATCGGCATCCCGCACCACGAATTCCCCAACAGACACGTCTTGCAGTAATTCCTGCAGACGGTCCTTCAGCTCCGGCGCGGTTCCCGGCCATAGCCCGCCGTCCGATTTGCGTGCTTGCACGGCAATTTTCGCACCCGGAAGCCGGAAATCCGCCATCAAATACTTGCGCAGCGGTTCCAGCCATTGCTCTGGATTCACCTCTTCCGATTCCCCCGGACACCATTCCCAATCAACTAGAAATACATGCCGCAAAAAAATCGGCGGATCCTGACGTAGCCGCTGCTGCACGTCCTCCGGCATCGCCTGCAGCGAAGCGGCAAAAACTTCGCCGGGAACCAGCATCGTGCTCTTTACGCTGCCAAATATGCGGCGCAGCTCCTCCTGGGCATACGGAGCAAAGCCGTGATTCGCCGTGCATATCCATTTCGATTGCGGCGGCACCTTGCAATTTCGGGCGATTTCCTCCAACCGTTCGAACGGAATTGGCCCATTATGCAGCTTCACATGCTCCGGCAAGCCTTGATAGAGGATTTCGTACATGCTCTTTTTTCCGGACATGCTGGAGGTATGAAGATAAATTTCACTGGGAAAAAGCCCTTCCCGCACCATAGCAGCCGCTAATTCCGTACCGTTAGGTTCATCCGGCCCCATATCGTAATCCAGCGATAAGATGTCTACCTCCGTCAAGCGAAGCAGCTCCAGACACTCCTCGACGGTGCGCGCTAATGTAAATCCCTGCGGACATCGGCGAAAATCGTCCATATATACATGAATCAATAGTGTTCTTCCTTTCCCGCGGTATTTCACTCCAAGCGGAGTCCAATTATCTCTAGGCCTCCGCCCACCGTCTCACTCGCTCCATATCCTCTTTGTAGGTCCCGTCTTCCCCGGTTTCGCTCTCAAAGATAAGCGGGGTTCTCCGAATCGCGTCGATCTGCAGCAGCCAGCGAAAGCCGGCTTCGCCGATATGGCCCTGGCCCACACGGGCGTGACGGTCCTTTCGCGATAATACCGGGTATTTTGAATCGTTGAGGTGAACGGCGCAGAGACCGTCCCAGAACTTTAGCTCCTTGGCTTTGGCCGCAAAGCTCTCATCCCCTTCACCCCGCCACATCCCCGCCCCAAAAGCATGGCAGGTGTCGAGGCAAAAGCCGATGCGCTCCGAATCCCGGCACAATTTGCGGATTTGGACCAATTCCTCGATCGTCATCCCCATGTCGCCGTGATCACCGGCCTGGTTCTCAATTAACAGCTTCGCCGAACCCTGCCAGCCGGATAGCACATCATTAATACATTGTATAATATTTTGGTATCCTTGTAAGGGGTTTCCTGCCTTAAATGTGCCAAAATGTACCACAATCCCAATCGACCCGCACGCTTCAGCGATTTCCAGATCATTTCGCAACGACTGTACGACTCGACTGTACGCCTCGCCGTCGGCGTCCTTGCTGATCGCGAGATTGCTGGGATAAGGGGTATGCGCGATGGACACCAGTCCGTGTTTTTGGCATAGTGTTCGGCATTGTTCCGCGTCCCGCGGATCAAAGCTTTTGACCGCAAGGCTCCGCGGATTTTTGGGAAAATACTGAAAAGCGCCGGCCCCCATCTGCAGCGCGGCTTTGGCAGCCCCAAGGTAACCGCTTCGTATGCTAATGTGTCCCCCAACCTTCACCTTATCGGTCATGCTGACAGCCCGGGCTGTAAAACACTTTGCGCCCGTTCATTTCCGCTTTGACGATGGTATCTCCGCAGCGTGGACAGGTCTCTCCCTCCCGGTCGTACACCCTGCAGATTTCGTTCGCCCCCCCGGTCAGCTGATCGTCCCGGGTTAACGGCATCTCCATATAACCGCCAGCCTCCGTTGCCTCGATAAGCACATCCCGAACCGCTTGATACAATCGTGAAAAATCTTCATCGCTGAAATTTTGCAGCTTGGCCATCGGCAACAGCTCGGCTGCGAACGCAATTTCATCCGCGTAACAGTTGCCAATGCCGGCAATGACGTCCTGATTGACAAGGGTCGTCTTAAGACTCCCCCGCCGCTTGCGCAGCAGGGCGGTAAACCGTTCTTCGTTCATCCGCCGGTCTAGCAGCTCCGGCCCCAGATGCGAAAGCAGCTCCTCTGCCTCCTTGGCGCTGTGCAAGTGTAAATGACCAAGACGCAGCCCGATGAAGTACAGGACAAGCTTCTCACCAAAGGTGATTTCCACCTGAGTGCTCCGCTCCGGACGGTCCTCCTTGGAGCCAAGGTACAGCAATCCGCCAAGCATTAAGTGGAGCAACAATCTTCGTCCATTATCCAGATGGAACAACAGGTTCTTGCCTCGACGCTCAATGAAGATGACCTGTCTTCCCATCAGTTCTCGTGCAAAGTCTGCAGCCGGCAAATTCACGGATTTCTCCCGGCCGACGTTCACTCCCGTAATTGGGAGGTCCAAAATATGCTGAGACAGCTGTATTCGATAATTTTCCATCTCCGGCAATTCCGGCATGGTACATCTTTCCCTTCATCCGTATAAGTTCGTTCATTAGTTCATCTCATAAAATAAAACTTGGTCATCCGCTATTTCCGCAAATTCGTTCACGGACTTCCGCAAGATCGCGGCACACCACATCCGCCTCTACACCGGAGGACTTCACGTAATCTGGCAGGTTATCAGCCGTGGTGACGCCGGTTAAGGTCAGAATGGTACCGCAGCCGGCATGCTTCCCTGCAGCGATGTCGGTATTGAGGTTGTCCCCGATCACCGCTACTTCCGAAGCCTCCAAGCCTAGCCGCGCGATGGCAAAATCCATGAGCGGTGCAGCCGGTTTGCCAATCACCGTCGGCTTTACGCCCGATGCAGCTTGAATCGCTGCAGAAATCGTTCCCGCTCCGGGCATTAAGCCCTCTTGAGAGGGCAGCAGCAAGTCCGGATTGGTTAGGATATAACGTGCCCCGCCCCGAATCCAGCGGGCAGCCCGGGTTAACGTTTCGTATGTAAATTGGCGGTCGATGCCTTGCACCACCACGTCCGGATGTTCCAGAACTAACTGCAATCCGGCTTCCTCCAACGCCTTTGTAAGACCCGCCTCACCGATGGCTGCGACTTTACAGCCAGGCTGTTCTTCGGCAATATACTTGGCTGCAGCCACGGCCGATGTACAGACCTCTTCCGCCTGGGCCGATATGCCCATCGCTTCCAAATGCGCGGCGACCTCATCCGGTGTCCGCGAAGAATTGTTCGTCACGAACAGAAAAGGGATTCGCTGCGCGCGTAAGGCGGAGATCAGCTCGTCCGCACCGGGAATCATTTGGGGACCATGATATAACGTGCCGTCTAAATCAATGAGATAGGCCTTCCAACCCTTTGGCAAAATCCTCATCCTTTCGATACGACCGTGTCTCTATTTATTGTACCTAGGAACCCCGGGGCAGGCAAATTTTCCCGTTCTAGAACTGGGGGAAATGTCAATTCAGAGTTTGACCCCGCCGTTTGGCGTCGAACGATCGCGAACAGTGACAAAAACCGGACTTGTTCCCCTTGGCAAACTTTGAAATGCCCTGTCAGTTCCTGCGCTTTCCCGGAAAATATTTATTTCCGCCCGCAGCGCCGTGCCACCGGATATAGGACATGCTCCCGGGCTAGGTGCGAGTCAGGGAAGACGGAACGTGCCTCTTCTTCTAATCGCTGCAGCTGATCGTCTGATTTATAACGCGAGCTAAAATGGGTCAGCAGAAGCTGCTGCACACCGGCTTCCTTGGCGGCTGCTGCCGCTTGCTTTGCCGTGCTGTGGTGATAGTCATGAGCCGTCTTCGCCAGTTCATGCAAAAAAGTCGCCTCATGCACCAGCATATCGGCGTTTTGAGCCAAGGTTAACACGGACTCACACGGACGCGTATCGCCGAGTATGGTGACAATCCGGCCGGCTTTGGGCATTCCCAGCACATCCTTCGCATGAACCGTCTCGCCATTTGGTGCAACCACGCTTTCACCGCGTTTGAGCTTGCCGTACAGCGGGCCTGGACGAATGCCGCAGCGCTCCAGCACAGCGGAGTCTAGCTTCCCCGGCAGATCTTTTTCGATCACCCGATACCCGTAACTGTCAATCCGGTGCTCCAGCAGCGCCGCTTCAACCCGAAACGAATCGTCCTCGAAGAGGACTCCGCCCTGGTGCTCCACAAGCTCGAGCTTATAGTTAATCCGCGATTCGCTGAGCGACAGCGCCGTTTCTACGAATTTTTTCAGTCCTTTGGGACCGTAAATGACCAAGGGGGTATCCCCGCCCTGATAAGCACGGCTCGAAATGAGCCCGGGCAGGCCAAACAAATGATCACCATGCAGATGGGTGATAAAAATATATTCCAACTTGCTTAATTTCAGCGGCGAACGCAGGATCTGATGCTGGGTGCCTTCACCGCAATCGAACAGCCAGAGCGAACGGCGCTCCTCCAGCAGACGCAACGCCACTGAAGTCACGTTCCGCTCCAAGGACGGTACCCCTGCATTTGTCCCTAAAAAGTAAAGTTCCATGCCATTTCGTCCTTTACGCTAGAATGGTTCATCGATTCATATACAGATTGCCAAAACCCTCCGAAGTTCGGAGGGTTTTGCAAAGGGTTGTTTACGGGCTTAAATCCCGGCTTTGTCCACATTGAAATATTGCGCTTCAGGGTGTGCAAAGACCATCGCCGAGACGGATGCCTCCGGTTCCATCATGAAGCCCTCCGTCAACGTGACGCCAATGTCTTCCGGATGCATTAAGTCAAACAGCAGCTGCTGGTCTTCGAGGTCCGGGCAGGCCGGATAACCAAACGAGACGCGAATCCCTTGATAACGCGCTCCATGCCGCTGTTTCATCGTCATATTCGCCGGATCTGGGAAGCCCCACGTATCCCGCATAATATGGTGAACCCGCTCCGCCAGCGCTTCAGCCAGCTCCAACGCTACCGCCTGCAGCACGTGGGAGCGCAGATACTCGCCTTCATTCTTCCACTTCTCAGACAATTCACGAACGCCTTGTCCCGCCGTTACAACCAGGAAACCAACGTAATCCATTTGCCCGCTGTCCACGGACTTCAGGAAATCCGCCAAGCACAGGTAAGGCTCGACCTTCTGTCGAGGGAAGCTAAACCGCTTGATCACCTTGCCAGGTTCAGCCGGATCGTAGATCAGAATATCGTTACCGGACGATTGCGCCGGGAAGAAGCGATACATCGCCTGCGTGCGAATGATGCCGTCCGTGACCGCTTCGAGCAGGATTTGATCCACCGTCTCCTTCAGTTGAACTGCCTTTGCCTCACCTGCCGCCAGCTGCTGCTCCACCGAACCGCGGAGTCCAAGGTGATGACCTAACAGCATCTGCATGTTGATATAAGGCGTAATGTGACCAATCGGATAATCGCGCAGTACGTGACGTTCCAGATCTGGCGGAATAAATACCGGCGCATCGGTGGAAATCTTGGAACGCTCCACGCGCGTAAGCTCCGGCAGCGGCTCTGCAACGGCTACAACGCGATCCGCTTCTTTCTCCGCATCCACTTCAAGGCGCATCTGCTCCCGTGCGACCGGATCCATCAGCTTATTGGCCAAATCGAGGCCGTCCATCGCATCTTTGGCGTACAGGACCAAGCCGTCGTACTCCGGCCGGATCCGCGTCTTGGTAAACTTGCGGGTGAGTGCCGCGCCGCCCACAAGGATCGGGACGTCGATGCCTGCATTCCGCAAATCCTGCGCCGTCGTGACCATTTGCTGAGCCGATTTCACCAGCAGACCGGAGAGTCCGATCGCATCCGCTTTCTCTTCCCGATACGCCTCGATAATGCGTTCCGGTGGTACTTTTATACCCAAATTCACAATTTGGTAACCGTTATTAGACAGAATGATCTCAACTAGGTTTTTGCCGATATCATGGACGTCGCCCTTTACCGTCGCCAGCAAAATTTTCCCCTTCACGCTGGTTTCGTTCTTCTCCATAAACGGTTCCAGGTACGCAACCGATGCCTTCATCACTTCGGCACTTTGCAACACCTCGGCAACGATCAGCTCATTGTTATTAAATAACCGGCCCACTTCTTCCATTCCTGCCATTAGCGGACCATTAATAATTTCGAGCGCAGTATATTTTTTGAGCGCCTCGTCAAGGTCAGGAATTAATCCTTCCTTGGTACCTTCCACAACATAGGAAGCCAAACGTTCCTCCAACGTGAGCTGAGTGGTTGTCTCGGCCTTCTCCACCTTCTTGTTCCGGAAAGCAGCTACAAAGGCAGCCAGCGTTTCATCATTAGTATTATAGATCAATTCTTCCGCCAGACGGCGCTCCTCTTCCGGAATTTTGGCGTAGCGCTCCAGCTTCTCCGTATTGACGATCGCGTAATCCAGTCCTGCTTTGGTGCATTCATACAGGAAAACGGAGTTCAAAACCTCGCGGCCGGCTTCCGGCAAACCAAACGATACGTTACTGATGCCCAGCACGGTATGAACCTTCGGCAACGCTTCTTTGATCAGGCGGATCCCTTCGATCGTTTCCTTGGCCGATCCAATGTACTGCTCATCCCCTGTACCCACGGGGAACACGAGCGGATCGAAGATGATATCTTCCGGTTGAAGACCATATTTGTGCACGAGCAGATCATAGGAGCGTTTGGCAACCTCAAGCTTATCCTCCCGTGTGATCGCTTGCCCGCGTTCATCAATCGTACCAACGACCACCGCCGCCCCGTATTTATGAATTAACGGCGTGACGCGCTCGAACTTCTCTTCGCCATCCTCTAAGTTAATCGAGTTAATAATTGATTTGCCCTGGCAGTATTGGAGAGCAATATCCAGCACCTTCGGATCAGTGGTGTCGATCATGAGCGGGACTTTCACTTTTTTGACGACCAATTCCAGGAACTTCTTGATATCCTCCGCTTCATCCCGATCCGGGTCCTGTACGCACACATCAACTACCTGTGCCCCGTTCTTCACTTGCGCCCGGGCGATCTCCGAAGCTTCTTCGTATTTGCACTCCACGATCAGCCGTTTAAATTTGCGCGAACCCAGAACGTTTGTTCGTTCTCCAACCAGATAAGGCCGATTGGCCGATTCGATATAGACCGGCTCAATGCCGGAAAGTGCCGGCAAATGGCTGCCTGTCAGCTCGCGTGGTCGGTAATCCTTCAGCGTGTTCGCTAACGCTGCGATATGGGCAGGCGTCGTTCCACAGCAACCTCCGGCAATATTCAACCAGCCCTGCTCGGCAAAAGCGGACATCTTCTGCGCGAGCGAATCCGGGGACTCATGGTAGATGCCATTTTCGTCTGGCAAACCGGCATTAGGGTGACAGCTGACCGCCGCTTTGGCTAGTCCGGATAAAGTGCGGATATGGTCGCGCATGAACTCCGGACCCGTTGCGCAGTTGAGTCCAATGGAGATGGGATTCAAATGCTCCAACGAAATGTAGAAGGCTTCGATATTTTGCCCCGCCAGCGTCGTCCCCATCGGCTCAATGGTGCCGGAGATCATCAGCGGCAACGTTATTCCGGTTTCAGCAAAAGCCTGTTTGATTCCGATACTCCCTGCTTTCACGTTCAGCGTATCCTGTGAAGTTTCCAGCATCAGCGCATCAACGCCGGCTTCGATTAATGCCGCTGCTTGCTCTGCATAGCTGGCCGTCAACTCGTCGAACGTCACGCCGCCGGTAACGGACAATGTCTTGGTCGTTGGTCCCAGGATGCCCACCACGTAGCGCGGATGATCCGGGGTACTGTATTTTTCCGCGGCTTCAATCGCCAGCTTGGCCGCAGCCATATTGATTTCACGTGCCTTATGCGGAATATCGTATTCAGCCAGCACGACGGATGTCGCGCCGAACGTATTCGTTTCGATCAAATCAGCACCTGCTGCGAGATACTTCTCGTGGATGCCACGGATCACATCCGGACGGGTGAGCACGAGCATTTCGTTACAGCCGTCCAGCTCTTCACCGCCGAAGTCGGCTGGAGTCAGGTTCTCCTGCTGAATCATGGTGCCCATGGCGCCATCGAGGATCAATATTCGTTCTTTCATTCTTTCGAGCAGGCTTGGTTTACTCATGTTCATGTCCCTCCCGTAAAACGTTAGAATATAGTTTAACAGAATAAAGCGTTGAAGAAAAGAGAGTTCCGCGAAAACTCCCAAGCTCTGTACCCAATTTAAGATATTGTTCTCCCATCGGTCATCCCCGAATTAAAATCCGAACAACCTAGAAATCCTTATCTTTAAAAGTTCGGAAATTCGCCTCATTAGGAGGACATAATAATGAAAAAGCCGCCTTCTCCAAAAGGAGAACAGCAGCTTCCTTACAGATGACCACCGATTCAGTTGTCAGCTTATTCCACCGTGAATTGCTTCGAAGGCATGGAGTGCTGATCGCGAGCCGTCACATGGGAAATCACTTCATAAGTCCCGGGCTCCTTGAATGTATGCTCCAGCACATAGGTTCCGTTACCGGCACTCTTCACTTTGACCTGATTGTGCTTCGCGTTATCGTCCGCCGTATTCCAAAATTCGAACATGACTTCCTTCGCATCGTCCACGTTCTCGCCGTGGTGGGTCACTTTGGCCGTAAACGTTACCGGTTCACCAGCTTTGGCTGCGGATGGCGTTACGTCAAGCTCGACTTGAATCGGCTCCAGTGACGTATCCACCGCTGAAGCAGACGGCGATTCACTGCGGCCGCATCCCGCGACAACAATGAACGCAAGCACGATGGCTACAAGCAGCCCGGTTTTTCCCTTGATTCGCATTCAGATTCCCTCCTTCCACCGCCTAAGAATGCCTCACTGCTTGTTTGCTTCAATCCAAACTCGCGTTATGCCAATTTCTCTAAAAGGCCATGGAGTTCGGACAAATGTTTGATCTCATAATCCGGTACGATATCGCCGGTAAGCGCTTTGCCGTCCCGATTAATCCAAACGGCCGTCATCCCCACGCTAAGCGAACCTTTGATATCCGTCGTCAGCTTATCGCCGACCATGATCGCTTCATTCGATTGAATCCCTAACCGTTCCAGAGCATGCCGGAAAATGGACGGGTCCGGTTTCCCCTTGCCGAAATTTCCGGAGATCACAATCTCATCAAAATAAGGCGCCAGCTCAGGCACTCCGTCCAGCTTCTCCTGCTGCAATGCCGGACAGCCGTTCGTGAGCAATAGCAGCTTCACCTTGCCTTGCAATTCCTTCAGCACTTGAAAGGTCTCCTCATACACATGAGGCCGGGCACGCCGTTCGCGTCCAAACTGTTCCGCCAATTCGCCGGCCAGCTCCTCGTCATCAACGCCAAGCGCAAGCAGACCGCGCCGCCAGGATTCCTTGCGATAGGTTGGAGCTAACTGCTCCAGCTGACGGAATTCCGGTTGTTCTCCGGCAGAGAACGTCGCCCATAACCCCTCAAACGGATTGATTCCAATCATCGTCGTGAAAGGATACGTTTCGTAGGATTCATACAGCCCCCGCGCTTCCCGGCGTACGGCTTCTTCCAATTGCTCGGGGTTTAATCCATTAATCTTAGACGCAGCGCTTTCACACGTTGCAGCAAAGGCTTCTTTTACGCTCCGTTCATCCCAGAGCAGCGTGTCATCCAGGTCAAAACATACCGCCTTGATCGTCATTCGTCCCAACCCTCTCCATTCATATCGCAAGTGTATTGTAAAAGGATTATTCCTTCTCCAGCTTCACATGATGGGTGTCAGCATACAACTGCAGGCGCGCAGCCATCGCTTCCGTATCAAAACGGTTGCGGGTGCGGTAGAACACCCACTTCGGTTCCCGCGTCTTCGGTTCAATGACGATTTTGTTCCGGCTCACCTTGATCTTACTGATGTTACCGGCATCCAACATCCGGTCGCGGTTAAACTTCGAAGTGTACAGCCAGCTCTTGTTCACGCGTAAATATGGCTTACGCAGGAAGATCACCAGGGCCAGTACGAAATACAAAAAGATCGTCGCCCAGAACAATACCGAGTTCACTTCCTCTGTATTACCGATCAACCCGACGATGGCATACAGCAGAGCTAACAGAACCAAGGCGGTAGGCAAAATGAAATTCCGCCCTTTAAATACGTCGCCTTCCCCATTTGCTCCAAGCGAAGTACGAGGGTTCCGCGTCCCTTGTCCGACATTGGGACCTTTGCCTTTCTTGTACATTCTTCGTTGATTGCGTTCTACTTTTCGGTCAAACGACCCCATACCTGTTCCTCCCTATTTATCTACAATCTCGATTGACTCGAGCTGTTGCCGAAAATTTCTGCGAACGTTTTGCAGATACGTTTCCCGAAGCTGGGCTCTTTCCAAGATCTCATCTTGCGATAATCCTTCTTGTTTCGCTTTGCGAGCCAGCTCGTTAATCCGCTTAACCAAAGCATCAATATCCATAATTCCACCTGCTTCTTTATATACTATGCTTCCCATGATGTCTCACAGGGCATTAATTCTTACTTTGACATGAGAAAAAGAGCTTGTCAAGGCGCGGCAACCCCTG